>CAIWVT010000640.1 GCA_903916135.1 uncultured bacterium | reverse complement strand
TCCGCAATCATTCAAGAAGCTTCATGAAGCGGTCACAAGCCTTATTAAACCTTACCACTTACAATACAGGGTGTTATTATTATAAGGAATAGGAAATGTTTTGTTTTTTATGCGCTGATTGATATTGGGAATTGATGATTGTTTTTTTATGCGGATTATTTATCAATTGTAATCAGAAAATATATATCTTTGTGAAAAAATATTGTACACCATGAAAAGTCGAAAAGGTACGGCAACCGGTCCAATCCGGACGCTTGCCGTAATAAATATAGTAGATATTGCCGTAATACGGCAACTTAAGCGTTGGCTGCAATTTTTACAGACACATTTAATATAATTATTAACAAAAGGCATTAAAAATAAAATATAAAAAACACAAACCATGAAAAAAACAATCTATTTATTAGTGATTTTATCTATCATTTCTGGATGTAAAAAAAATGAAAATAAAGATTGTGGCAAATTCCTTTATACCCTTTCATACACCATCTCAACAAATAAATCAATGAAAGTAAATAAAAGTCCGGGTATTAAATCTCTTACCGGAAGCTTGGATACCTTATACACCCAGTTTGGCGATTATATTACCAGTTTAACACCAGACCGGTTTACTGCTAAATTTCAACTAATCCGTTTAAATACTGAAAATTCGATAGAAAATGGCGGAAAAAACCTAGAACTTATCAGTAGTAATGCCGCACCTAATGCTCCTGAACGCTATGCTGATTTTACAAATAACAGTTCAGTAAGTATTACTCCAAATATATGCGGGAATGTTGATAATAATGGAATGTTTACTGAAGATGAAATTATTTTTACTTATTTTTATTTCGGGCTAAATTATTTTTACCAAGAAGTAAATTTACCAGTACAATATAATGGTATTAATATGTCACAATTCAATCACGTGTATAACAATACAACCTATTATAGTGATACTGTAATAAACGGTAATATTCTTAAGGTGGATCATTTTCCATTAATAGATGCTTTGTTTTCAGCACTTGGTCATGGCTATCCATCTTTATTTGTTTTTGGAAATACTGATTCAACATATATTTCTACTACTGAGGGAAATAATCCTATATATGGTTTTGGAAGTAATATTCTTATAAGAAGTAATAAATATTCTCCGGCTATATTATATAAACCTAGTGAAGGAGAATCTATAAATATTAATACTATCCTGAGTTTTAATACAAATGGACTGATACAGGTTTATGCAGGACCCGATAACATACCTTATACAAGCGATGATGTTTTTGTTTATGCCCCAAACTTTTGGGAAAGGTTGTCTGTAAATGTGATTAGTCACTAAATGTCATGATAGAATAATAGAAATTTATTAACAATAAAATAATTTGATAAATAAAAAAACTGCAGCCAACTCGTATCTGCTTTAAAGCCGCAGTGCGGGACGGGTTGACAGTTTTGGACAAATTTGAAAGCTATGGGAATCTTGACAGGAACGGTTTATAAAATGCGGCTCAAAAGCAGCCACACGGCGTTACCGTTCATTGTAAGAAAACCACATAGTCTTGATAAAAGCCAGACAATTTATAGTTTTAAATTTTTTAATTTAAGATGTGGAGACCAGAAACCACCTAAAAACGGGGCGATACCGAAAAGCCATATGAGTAGGAATAAAAAAAAATTATTAAAATGAAAAAAACATTATTGATTATTTTGTCATTTGTTGCGTTCTTTTTATTTTCTTGTGGACCAAGTGCTCAAGACAAAGCTAAAATTGAAAAAGAAATATTAGATTCAATCGCAAATGCTGC
>CAIWVT010000639.1 GCA_903916135.1 uncultured bacterium | reverse complement strand
TGCAAACTTCGCACAACAGGAAAGTTGATGTTTTTTTCAGGGATAAAGCCCTTTTGTGTTGGAAATTTATTAACCCGAGCTTTGAAGCTATTGTTGGTTATGGTGCTGATTTATAGTGGCTTTAGCCATGACTATTATTTTATTGTAATTATTTTATATATTTTTTTTTATTGCTGTGTAAAATATTATAATAATATGTGTATCTTTGCTCTTTATTTATAAACTTAAAAAAAAAAGATATGGCTTTAAAAAATTTTAGAATTGAAGAGTTGGGACCTATTGGAGGTTCGACAAAGGGGTCGTTTATTACTGATAAACCTGATTTTATTAATTTTTCACCAAAGTATGCCGATCCGTTTATTACGAATTTTGGTGCTAAGTTGACACTGGTGGATGAGGTTCATTCGACGCGGTTTTATACCAAATTGATTGAGCAGTTGACGTTGGCGATTTTGGTTTTGATTATTGGGTTTAGACCAAAAATCAGAAAGTTAGCCCGTTATATTGATTTGGCGTTTACGACTACGGGGATGAATCAGAAGCAAATGGGGATACAGGATGTTAGGATTGAGTTGAAAAGGAAGGATGTTGAAAAGTTGTTGCAAAGGCTGAAGGAGTTGTTGGAGAATTGTGAGGCGAACGCTGCGGCGTTGGAGGCAGTTGGGTTTACGGAGGAGAAATATACGGAGTTGAAGGATATGCGGACGGCTCTGAAGGCGAAAAGCGATGCGCAAAAGGAAAAGATGCAGGATAAGGCTCGGGCTGTGGCAGATAATATGACGTTGTTTGTGGAGGTGGAAGAGATTATATTGGATATTATGGCTACGGGCAAGGCGCTTTATACGTTTGAGCATAAGGAACGTTTGCCGGAATATACGATTAGTACGAAGTTGAATCAGATTCGTCAGGAAAAGACTGAGGAGCAGATTCAGATTGAGAAGATTGAGAATGGTTGTGATTTGTTTGTTACTTATAAAGATACGGAAGGACATACGTTGGCAGGGGTTGGCACGAGTGTTGTAGAGTATGGTATGACGGCTGTTTCGGATGCGGAAGGGGATTCGCATGTGGCAACGGTGCCGATGAAGCCTCATGGGAAAGTGAGTGTGAGGAGTGTGTTGGCGGGATATGTGGCGAATACGGTGAGTAATGTGGATTTGATCGCTGGGGAGGAAGTGGAGCTGCATGTGGTTTTGAGGAAGGTGGATGATGGTGGGGCGCCTGATGAGCCGCCTGTGAGTTAGGGGGAGGAAACCCCAACCCCTTGAAAAGGGGCTATAATAGGGAGGGATATAATTTGAATCTGGCATGAAAGATTGGAAGTTAATTTAATTCGAAAAAATATGACACTTGCAGAAATTGAATACGGAAGCCCTGTTTTTATTGGTATCCTTGTAATTCTTGGGATTATACTAATTATTATTCTCGTTAGAGAAATTAATTGTTGGTATTGGAAAATTAATGATCGTATTAAGAAAATGGAACAAATATCAACAGACCTTGATGATATTAAAACACTTTTATCTGAGAATAATGAAAGATTAAAAGAATTTGTTGATCACTTTAAAAATGGATGAGAATTTATAATAAAATGCTTTTATAATGAAGAATAGAATTACTTTATTGAATATTGGATTTGAGATGTAATTCCGAGACACTGGAATTTGAAGTATTTACGAAATGGTGGATTAATAAACATTCAATATTTTTATAAAAATTTTTACACCGGAAATATAAGATGCAAAAAAATACTTTGATTCATCTTTTAAAATCTTATCAAATAAAGGAATAGATTTATGACGTGGAATAATCTGAACTAATAAATTAAATTTACCAAGCGTTTGACTGCCCCACGGATCGTGTGGTATATTTTCCAATTTTTCAAGAATCAAATCACTTGTTTCCAAATTTCTTTCATCTGATTTTGGATCATACCGATAAAATTTACACGTTAGTCTTTTGTCATAATTTGTTACATCAGAAAAAGATATTTCACCTCCTCCGGTTTCCATTACTAAATAAAAATATTGACTTGAATCAATCTGAATAATAAATTTCCTGTTTGGTATTATTAGCTTTTCCAATACTTTTTTTGCTTCTTTTTCACTTTTTTCAGAACCAATTATTTTCCCTTGAATAGAACAGTCTCTGCTTTCTATTAGATAATTAAAAACTAAAGCTAAATATTCGAGATTAAGAATTGGCGTAATTGGATATTCTTTGTTTGCAGTTGTGATAGTCCTATTCCTATTAATGTTGTTACTCAGCAGTTGAACTGTAGAATCTACTAACTCATTTATTTTTTTAAATTTTTGAATTAAATTTGGATTCTTTCCAGGAACCCCGTTTATTAAAATTGAACACTTGGCAATATTAGAATTTAGTGTATCAATAATATTTTTTGCTTGATTAGTGTCATTCAAAGTATAATTTGTTTCTGAAATTAATATATAAGTTTTTTCAGCCAGCAATTCTGAAACTTTCTTATAAGTTTTAAATTTTTCTTGTAAACTATTTACCATTGTATTAAAATCAAGCAAATCTTGTTTGTAAAAGTATTTCTTTTCAGACTCATCAAAATGCAAAAGGTCATAAAGACTTTCGAATTCTTCATTTTCAAAGTTAATCTTCCAATTCATGATTTTATTAGAATAGTTATTTGACTGAACTTTTGCAGTTAATAAACTTGAACGAAGAAAACAAAAAGATGAGAAGTCAGCTTCGTTAAAATAATTCACTTCATTGTCAGGTAATAATAATAGACGATATAAATCTTCGTATTCTTGATTTTGGTACTGCATATTCCATTGATTTATTTTTAAAGAATTGCTATCACATTTATTTTTAGCTAATAATAATGCGGGCAATAGATTTTGTTTTATTGTTTGTGTTTCTAAATATGAATTTTCATTATTCAATTCTATATTTATAAGATCAACTGATTTGCAGTAATGTTTTAAAACGAATTCATTATTAAGATTTTCCACATTAATTTTTGTAATTTGGAAATCTTTCTTTTTTGTTTCTATTGATGATTTTATTCGATTATACATATCAAATAATTTCTTTGAAACATTTTCGTCTAAAATTGCTTCATCTTTACTATAAAATAATAGCATAGCTTTCTCATATTGTTTCGCTGAATATAATGAGTCAATTTTTATTAGTTGGTTATTTAGCTTATTTCTTTTTAAAATAGTTTGAGCTACGGTACCTACATTAAGAACTAATAAAATAAATAATAAAGATAGTTTTATTTTCATGTTTTTAAATTAATTTGAGATTGACATACTAATTATTTCTTGATTTCCATACCTCTTCAATTATTTTACCAATTCTTTTAAATTCAGATCCAGAGAATTCATCAGTTTTAGCATTGTTGCACCAATAACAGCATAGGACACAATTATCTTTTTTATATTCCTCATTTGGACGTATCCTATCTATTTCAAGAGTAAATCCTCGTGTGTCCTGTTTTTTAAATATCTTTCCTTTGTCAATAAGATTATTAATTATCTCTATTGAAATATTGCAATAGAAACATTTATAATTTTCTTTTGGGACGTAAACTAAATTTTTGAATTCTTCGAATGTAAAAACCTTGAAGAAGTTTTGGATGTAATATTGTTTTAGTTCCAATATTTTTTCTTTATTTGTTTTTTTGAAATCATCAAGAGCATCTCTTGTTTCTTTCATGGTTTTATTGTTAGTTAATATTTCATCTTCGCAAATCTGCCAATAATATGAAGTGTAATAATTAATTGATTCTTCTCTAATCATATATTTATCAAAATATAGGCTGTTAATTATGGTGCTATCTATGCTGCCTTTATTTTCTAACCAATGATCAAAAATAAACAAATCAAATTTAGATTTAAAGCTATCTGCTGCTTTCAATTTATATTTTGAAAGCAATTCCGTTTCCGTCATTTCATAAAAATTCTTCATATTGTAACAAATTTACGACAAATGTAGATAAAAGATTTAAGATGGAAGCTTTTTTTTGATAATTGGCAAAAGATTTAGGAGGGCAGAAGATTTTCTGCCCCTACACGGCATGGGAATTATTGGAGAGATAAATGGTATGGTTGATTAAAAGTCCAGAGGATAGAAAGATGGCACGCGCGCAAGGGATTGGAACGGAAATCCCACAGCGCCGTTTTTCAGGCGCGAGGAATTGGAGAGGAAAGCCCGACCCCCGTTTTTCACGGGGGAGGCGCCCAAAAGAAGTTGCGAGTTACAAGTTATAAAGTTGCAAGGATTAGACCC
>CAIWVT010000638.1 GCA_903916135.1 uncultured bacterium | reverse complement strand
TGGCAATAGACCAAAGCGAATCGCCCGAATTGACTTTATAATAAGCTTTTCGTGTGGTGGTGCGCGTGTCGTTGGTGGGTTTCAGGGCGGCTTGATTCACTATCGGCTCATGCTTCTCTACCGTTTTGGGTTGAGGCACCACAGGCATCACATGCGATTTTTTATAAATGACCAAAGATTCGCCGGCAATAATTTTTGTGCCCGACAAACCATTCCAGTATTGCAAATCCTTCACAGAGATATTGTAACGGTCGGCAATGGCACCCAAATTATCGCCCGGGCGCACCGTATAAAATACTTTGTCGGTGGGTTCATCGTGCGTTTCCGCTTCTGAATAAACAGGGGGATGCTCGCTTTTAGCGTTTTCTTTTTTGAAACAAATATCTTCCACAAAGTAAGGCTTTAACAAGGTAGTGTCTAACAAATGCTTTTGGGCAATCAAACTATCAGATTTCTCTTGCAGCCATAACACATACGAATTCAAAATAGCATTTAAGTAGAGTTCACCTTTGGCATAATAGCCCGGCGTGGTCAAATGGATTTTGTCGGGCTTTGCCAGTCCGCGTTTGTACCATAAATTCATTGAAGCACAATTGCCGCTCACATCATAATAATTATAGAAAGCACATTTGCGATATTCAGCAACACGTTTGGTCATCAACATAAAATCGTTACATTCCAATATGTCTTTTCTGTGCCTATACAAAATGTCTTGAGAATTCGATATAATGATAGAGGTATTGGGCGTTGCCCGTTGAATCATATCAATAATTTTCACTAAATTGCTTTCCATTTCAGGGGCGTTGAATTTGCCACCATAGAAATCATTGGCACCCAAATCTAAAATCACCAAGTCGGGACTGAATTCGGCGATATGTTTTTCGAACAAACGTTGTTTCAACAAGCTGACGTAGCCGGCGCCATTGATACCGGTGCTGCAATACAAAACTCCACTGTTTTCGCGACTTTCTATCATCATGCCATAACATTCAAAAAAGTTTTGACGTTTATTGGTTTTGTTCATCACCACTTCAATGGTGTCGGTAGATTGCGAAAGACTGATGAGAATATAGGGTTTTGGAGAAGTATAATCGCTGCAATCTACATAAATAGGCATCTTGGTGGCAGAGGTTTTGAGTTTGAAATCGAAACTCGAACTATCTTGTTTGCAATAAAGTTTCAATACAGTGAAGTTATCATGGATAAAACCTTCACGGAAAATGAATTTGAAACTTGCTGTGGAATCTTTGGTGTGGATGACAGCACCTATCATACCCATGTCGTAAACGGCTTCGCGTTGGGTGTTACGCGTATATTCCCAAATACCTGTGCAGGATGTTTTGTAATCATACGCCGCATGAGTTCCTGCTGCTTTATAAGGAAAAACTAAACCACGGCCCCCAGAGCCAAACATCTCTTGCATGCGTTCGCGCATATATCCTGTAGGGAAATCTGCTTGAAGGTGCGAATCACCGATATGCAGAATCTTTAATTTGCGTTTCGGAGTTAACGGGATTTTTCTAAAAAATGAATCTATAGCTCCAATGTTTGTCCATTCGATATAATTTCTGTCATAATGAATAAAGGGATAATAGTTTTGATATTTGATCTGATTAGTCATGTATTTCGGACTGGAGATTGAGTCGCTGGTGATAGGTGTGAAAAAAACGGGAGTATGGTAGATTTTAAATGCAAGCAAAATACCAAAGCAAGGCAGCAGCATCAAAATCCAAAACCGATAAAGCCGTGAGCGTTTCATATTTATTTTTTAATACGTTGTTTGTGTAAATAAAGATTGTATTCCACCAGCAAAGCATCCACAAGCTCGTTGGCAATAATTTTTTGACCTTTTTCGGAGAAGTGCCCATTGGTAACAGCAAGTTTTTTATCCGTCCATGCTAAAATAGAATTCAGTCCGCCCATCATATTAAATAAGTCCCAATAAGCACAGCCTGCTTTCAGTGCAGCATTCTTTTGTGCCTCTGAAATCTTTGGCAACCACGGATACGAAGCATAGCCACCTTCGCCACCTTTTGCCATATCGCCTGCACCAATCACTAAAATACTGATGTCGGGTTTTGCTTTCTTAAACTTCATGAAAAGATTGTAGTAAATGCCGCCTATCCATTCGCAAGCTTTGTCGGAATGAATATAAGGCACCACATTGGCACCGTATTGAAAAATGATAAGTTTGGTGTTCGTCAAATTCAACATTTGACTCAATTGATTGTCGTTAATCAGCATCAGTCCGTCGCCCGAATGTCCTCGTATGGCATAATTATCCACCTGTATGCCTGTGCCACTATCGAAATACATGCCATAGAAATTAGGACTATTATCAGCAGCAAATTCCACTTTTACGTTCATAACGTTGCTGATTTTTGTTTTATGAAGACAAACGTTTTTGCAGCGAGTAAGTGTATCGGATTTAACGAGGTCATTGCTTTTGGTATCAATAAAATTCACAACACATTCATCCGTAGCATGACCGTATAGAAATGAAACAGAGTTGTAAGCATATTTGCCTCCCATTTTCATGGAAACGCTGGCATTATAATACGCTTTTCCTGTAGAACCTTGATGTGTATCTTTTTTTGTTTCGGTACTGTCAGAGCCACCTTCATCGTCGTTCTGGCGAACCGTATATTTGCTGAAACGGAACACAGCTCCCGATAATCCATAATCATTGTTTTCAAATCTATCATGAAAGACTGTATATTTTGCCCAATTTCCACTTGAGTTTCTGAAATAACTCACCGGAGTTAAATCTTTCAAAGGAACATAACCAATGCCGGAACCGCCAAAGTGTTCATGAAACTTCTCCCGCACTATATACGACATACGATCCCCTTCCAGTTGCGAATCACCATAATGAGCAATGCGCACCGTGGTGGAATCCTTTTCATGCAATAGTGCCTTGAAAAAACCATCCAATGCACTCCCAGTGTCAGACACCGGGTTCACCAGATAGATGTTTTGTTTCTTAGGTCCGATTTTCGAAAGATTGGTACGATTCAAAATCAAATCATCGCTCAAAGTATTCGAAAGATAATTTTGAAGCAAACTGTCAGCCTTTATATTGGCATCTTTCATTGAGAAATCAACGAGGGATGATGGCGAAAGAAACTTAATATGTTCTTTGATAAATAAAGAAGCTGTTGAGTTATAATAAAAAGAATAACCAACAAGTAGCACTTCGGAAATCAAAATAATAATAAGAACCTCAACAGGCTTATTCCTCATGATCAAAGGGGTTAAACGGCAAGCTTGGTTTCTATGGATTTCATAAAATCACCAACATTTTTCATCACAATCAGTTCTTTCAATTTGAACTTTATAGCGAATTCAGTTTCAGTGGCAGAAATTAAAATTAGGTGGGTCAGCGAATCCCATTTTTCAATATCCTTAGCAGTGGTTTGTTCAGAAATTATAATTGTATTGTCTTTAAAAACCGAACAAAAAACTTTATTCAGACGGCTTTTAATTTCATCGTAGTGCATAATAACGTATGTTTTTAAAAAGAACTGCAAAGGTCGCATTATTTCGGGACATGACAAAATAATGTGGAATTTATTACTGTTTTACTAAAGTGTTTGTTACAATATAATACCATTACTTTCTATAATTTTCATCCAAAATCAGTTTTGTATAATGTAATCGAATTTGAAAAGCTATCGGGATAAGACTTCGTCTCATTCCTAAGAACAGCGTATTCCGAAATAATAAATTTCTTTTCTATCAGGCATTGAAAAAGTATTAAAAACACGCTGAAACATTCATTTCCATTGGTTTTTGATTCATCAATAGTATTTCCATTTTCTGTCAGTTTAGATGAAAAATGAAAAATATTTTCAAAAAAACTATTGTTGTATTGTTAGAACTTGTATTTTTGCCGCAAAATTAAAATTATGATTAATAAAATGATTTCAAAAATGCTCCCATACATGCCACAGAGTTTTGTATGGTTGTTTTCGAAAAGATATGTTGCCGGTCATAACCTTGACGAGGCGATTAATGCGTGTAAAGAGTTGAATGCACAAGGAATTTTCATTACCTTGGATGTGTTGGGCGAGTTTATAAAAACTTTAGATGAGGCGGAAGCCAACAAACAAGAGTATCTGAATGTGATTGAAACAGCAGAAAAAAACAAAATTAAGGGGAATTATTCGTTGAAACCAACGATGTTTGGTTTGTTGATTGACACGGAGGTTTGTTATCGTTACATTCGCGAAATTGTTGTGAAAGCTGCCGAATATAACAATTTTGTACGTGTTGATATGGAAGACACTCAATGTACGGATATGGAAATTACTATGTTTCGGAAGTTGAAACAGGAATTTCCAAAGAACGTTGGCTTGGTGGTTCAGGCATATCTGAAACGCACCTTGCAGGATGTGACAAATCTTTTGGATGTGAACACAGCCGAAATCCCTATGAATTATCGCCTTTGCAAAGGGATATATACCGAGCCGAAAGAACTTGCGTTCAAACAATATGAAGAAATCAACCAGCATTTTTTGAAAGATTTGGAATACATGTTTCAAAACAAGATTTATGTGGGCATTGCAACGCACGATGCGCCATTGGTGGAAGGAGCTTATCGCTTGATAGTGAAATATCAAGTGCCGAAAAACATGTATGAGTTTCAGATGCTGTTGGGTGTAACACCTGATTTGCGCAAATCTATTGTGGACAATGGTCATAAGATGCGTGTTTATGTGCCTTATGGCACCAAATGGTTTGCTTATTGCACTCGCCGCTTGAAAGAGAACCCGAAAATGGCTGGTATGATTATCAAAGCGATGTTTATTAGGGGATAATCGTGTGTGTTTTTGAGTTTATTGGAAAGTAATCCGACGTATTCAGTAACTATTTTTGAAAGAGGAACAATAAGCTTTTAGCGGATGACAATCTGGTGGTGAAGCGGTTTTATACCATTACATACTATTATTTTAGTTCAAAATTATTTGGTATTAATCCAAGATTATCTTGGTATTATGCCATCGGTATAACATTGATGTTGTTATAATTATATAATGCAAAGATACAAAAAATAATAGTATCCAGTTATTTTATTGTTTTTTCCTATGCTTTACTCAAACCTCAATTATATCAAAAAACCAATTGACCTATTAACTCCGGAAGTTCTTTAGTTACCATCTTTTCACCATAAATTAAAGTAAAACTTCAACAAGGTTTTAACAATCAACCACAATCCCAAAATAAAGAGCGATATGCCCAATCCATGATTCACTTTCGTAAGCAGCTTGGGTTTCAAAAAACGTTTGATTTGGTTGGCAACAAAACATTTCAACAAATCGGTTAGAAACACTGTAACAAGCGCGGTTCCAAAGAAAAGCACGATGTCCAAAAATTTTGTCTTGCTATTATTATATTCCGCAGTAACAAAACTCATCACACCCACCCAAAAAATCAAAAGAAAAGGGTTAATCAGATTGAGGAAATACCCTTTTATGATGTATAAAATTGGCTTCGGAGCATGAATTTTATTTTTGATTTTTTCATCCTCTGCCTCGTCTTTATTCTCTTCTATTTCTTCGTCGTACACAATTTTCTTTCGGAAGGTGATCGCCCCATATCCAATAAGAATCAAGCCACCGGCAATGCCAAAAGGCACACGATATTTATCGTTGCTGATGAGTTGCGACACACCCAAGAAACTCAGCGAGACCAAAGTGAAATCGCTTAAAAATATACCAATGGCAACATACATGCCAACTCTAAACCCACGATGAACGCTGGTCTGCAATAGAGAAAAAAAGGAAGGTCCGACGAGCACCGCCAATGTTAATCCTAAAATAAAACCGCTTATCAATACTTGAATCATGGTGTGGATTTTTCTCTGTTAATTACATTTTTGTTTAAGAAACTCTTCCCAAAGTTCACTTTTTTCTTTGCTCAAAACGCGCGGAAATTTATGCGAGCCGCCTTCTTTTCCTTGCTGACGCATCCAGTTGTAGAAATGACAGGAATGCATCACTTCAGCAAAAACATCGCGGATGGCTTCCAAACGTTCCACCCTGTAGTCATCGTTCAGCAGTTTCAAATAATCGTCAATTTTTCGCGCAGCCAATTGCGCATCAAAACCTTTATCTATGCCTAAATACCATTTATGAGCAAACATGGATTTGTGCGTCATGCCGCAAACGGCAAATTCGCGCACTTCAATATTAAATTCTTCTTCCAACATGTGAATGGCTCTGTTGAGGTTCTCTACCGACAAATGCTCACCGCAAATACTTAAAAAATGCTTGGTTCTGCCCGTTATAATTATTTCAGAATGTTCTTTAGAAGTGAATTTGATGGTATCGCCAATTTGATAACGCCATGCCCCAGCACAGCTTGACAATAGCAACGCATATTCTTTTCCTTCTTCCACATCGTTGATGGAGAACACTTGTGGATTGGGTTTTATGTTTCCTGTATCATCAAAATTTGTGTTATTAAATGGCACAAACTCAAAAAAGATTCCGTTATTCAAAACCAATTGCATCGAAGTAGTGTTCGGTCGGTTTTGAAACGCAATGAAGCCTTCGGATGCAAGATAGGTTTCCATATAGGTGAGTGGGCGTGCCAAAAGTTTTTCAAATCCTTTAGCATAAGGCGTAAACGCCACCCCCCCGTGAACAAAAATGGACAAGTTGGGCCAAATATCATGTATGGTTTTTAACTTATGGGTTTCAATAATCTTTTCGAGCAAAATCTGCAACCAAGAAGGAACCCCAACAATGATACCAATGTCCCAATCTGGAGCTTTCTTCACAATTTCATCCAATTTGGTTTGCCAGTCGCGCTCTTTAGAGATTCTTTTTCCGGGTTTATAATAATGTTGAAACCAAAAAGGAAGTCCTCCGGCTGTGATGCCCGATAAATCTCCTTCGTAATAGGTTCCGTTGTATTGCAAATGGGTGCTTCCGCCCAACATCAACATGCTTTTTTCGTAAAACTCATGCGGGAAATCGTATTGACCTAAAGAAAAAATTTGTCGAACGCTGGTCTTTTGAATTGCCTTCAACATATCGCTTGTAACGGGAATATATTTACTGGAGGCTTCGGAAGTTCCCGAACTCAAGGCAAAATATTTTATTTTTCCGGGCCAACATACATAAGGCTCGCCGTTCAAAGCTCTGTACCACCAATTTTTGAAAATAGAATTATAATCATAAATAGGCACTTCTTGCTGAAAAGCTTTCACGGTATCTTTTTCGCGAAGCAACTCAGAAAAGCGAAAATTTTCGCCAAAAGCAGTGAGTTGCGCTTTGCGAAGCAGTTTTTTTAACGTACGTTTTTGTGCTTTATAAGGATTGCCGTTCCTCATTCGAGAAGGAACTTTCCCTCGGAGTTCGATAGCACCTTTAATTATTGAACCAAAAACAGGCATAGAGTTTTTTTATGCGAAAATACTATTTATTTTTATATTATTTCAACATTATTTTTTTTTTCGCTTACTTTTTGCCATAAGATTAGATGTTTTTATTTGAATCTGAAACTTGGACCAATGGGGCTTTTTATTGAAAGTTGGGAAGCAAATAAAACTTTGATACTTAATTTTGGGGAGCACCATTATCAATCCAACAGATAATTGAGTTTTTTTGATTATCAGTTAATGAACCATTTTTAGGCATGCTTCCAGAAACTATCGTACTTCTGATTGAAGATATATCTGCGAAAATCCCAGAATATCCAGAATATTTTGAATGGCATCCAGCGCAATTTCCGTTGATTACAGGAAAAACATCTGTAGCATAGGATTTTGTTGCCCCGCTGCAATCAGGTGTGTATGAGCTTGAGTTTTTTTTGCACGAACTTAATAATACTACACAAAGAAAAACAAAAATTAATTTTTTCATAATAGGTGGTTTTGTTATAATAACGCAAGTTTTTTTGTTTTCGTATGAAAGTAGCTTTGGAAGTCTTTTGGAGTGAATTACTCACTTAATAAAGTGCTTTTCTTATTCAAAAAGTTTAGCTTCATTCCAAAACACATCCATTTGGGCAAGCGTCAAGTCTTGTATCTTCCTATTGGATATTTTTGCTTGTTCTTCTATATACATAAATCGTTTGATGAATTTCTTATTGGTTTTTTCGAGAGCGTCTTCGGGATTCACGTTGATGAAGCGAGCATAATTTATTAAAGCAAAAATTAAATCGCCAAATTCGGATTCGATTTTGTTTTTGTCTTCGTTCTGATTGATTTCGGCTTTTAGTTCGTGCAATTCTTCGGTTACTTTGTTAATCACATCTTGGGTTTTTTCCCAATCAAAACCAACGCCACTGACCTTTTCCTGAATTCTGTAAGCTTTGACCATGGCAGGCAGCGAAGCTGGAACGCCGCCCAATACGGAGGAAGAACCTGTTTTGAGTTTGATTTTTTCCCAATTACTTTTTACGTCTTTTGCGTTATCCACTTGGACATCGCCATAAATATGCGGATGGCGCTCGATGAGTTTTTCGCAAATTCCATTTAGTACATCTGTTATTGTGAAATCATTGGTTTCGGAAGCTATCTTTGAATAGAAAACCAAATGCAGCATCAAATCGCCTAATTCTTTGCACACCCCCGGCGTGTCATTTTCGATGATAGCATCTGATAATTCGTAGGTTTCTTCAATTGTGAGGTAGCGTAAGGATTCAATGGTTTGCGATTTATCCCAAGGACATTTTGCACGCAGTTCGTCCATAATATCTAATAATCGTTCAAAAGCAACTAATTCTTTTCTCATTTTTACTTTTTTTGCAAAAGTAATCAATTCTCTTTTCTATATTTGCAAAAATAAAGTTTTAGATGCTTTGAAGAAGATATTTGTAATAGTTTTAGCCTGTTTGTTGTCTGATTTGCTGTTTTCGCAGGAAGTGGCTACGCCTTCTATTGATCCATTAATTGATGTGCATGGATATTATGGTTTCGTGGTGGCGCATCACAAGTCAATGCAGCATCTGACGAATAGTCATTTCACGGGCGTTGAGGTTTGTTTTGCTTTGCAAAGCACTGGGAAACACTTGTGGGAGCAATTGTATAAGTATCCTCAAAAAGGTATGGGAGTTTTTTATTCACCGTTAGGTGGATCAAAAATGTTAGGCAATGTTGTGGCGGTTTATCCTTATTTGAATTTTAATCTGACGCATGGACGAAGAATAAATTTGTACTTTCGATTTGCTTGTGGATTGGGTTATCTTACAAAAAGATTTGATGCAGCGACGAATTATAAAAATATCGCTATTGGTTCGCATGTGAATGCTTTTTTGCAAATTAGGTATGAAATGCGCTGGTTAGTTTCAAAGCGATTGAGTCTGATGGCAGGCATTGAGATGTCGCATCTATCGAATGGAGCATTCAAAACGCCAAATCTTGGTATCAATATTCCAACAGTCAATGTTGGATTATCATATAAGCTACATAAAGAGCCTGTTGTTTTGATTAAAAAGGAAGTTCCCGTTTATGATAGGAAGTGGCAATATACAGTGATGGGGCATTTTGGTGCGAGTGAATTGTATCCGGCAAACGGGAAGAAGTATATGGCGTATATCTTGACAGGATATTTTATGAAACCTCTTGGAATTAAAAGGAATATTGGGGCTGCGGTTGATGTTTTTTATGATAATGCTATCTCGGAGGTTATGCGCAGAAATGACGAGATGGTGCATAATAAGTTTGAAACGATTAAGGCTGGCGTTAGTTTTGTGTATGAAATGAATTTTTCGCATTTGTCGTTCATTGCTCAGATTGGGAGCTATTTGATTGCAAAAGATAAAAGCGACGGATATATTTTTGATCGGGTTGCGTTCAACTATACGTTTAGTAAACATTATGTTGTGCAGTTGGGATTGAAAACACATTTGACAACGGCGGATATGGTTGAGGTGGGCTTCGGTTATAGGTTTTAATGGAATCTGTATTCGGTATTATTCGTAATTATTGGCTTAATCTTTTTTAAAGTATTTCGTATTTTGACAATACAATTTAAGATATTTGTTCGCATCAATTTGAATGAAAAGAAATAAATTAGTGCATGATTATGAGAATATTTTGTACTTTTGATACTTATAATAAATATTAAACAAAACAGTTATGGCAAATTCAAAAAATTGGCACGAAAAACATCACGAAACATTAAGTTTTGGGAATCATTTAGCGGATACGGTAGCAAAGGGCATGGGCTCTTGGAGATTTATTATCATTCAAACTGTGTTGGTTATACTTTGGATGGGGTTAAACATCGTTGGATTTATGGCGCATTGGGATGTGTATCCTTTTATTTTGTTGAATCTGTTGTTTTCAACGCAGGCAGCATATGCTGCTCCAATAATTATGATGTCGCAGAACCGTCAAAGCGATAGAGATAGGGTGCAAGCACAAGCGGATTATCAAACCAATGTTGATGCGAAACAGGAGATAGAAGCGTTGGCTATCTTGTTGAAATCTATTGAGGTGGAGAAGTTGGATAAGATTCTTGAGATATTGAAAGCTAAGTGATTTAAGATTTGAGATTTGAGATTTGAGATTTGTGATTTTAGATTTGAGATTTGTGATTTTAGATTTGAGATTTGTGATTTTAGATTTGTGATTTTAGATTTGTGATTTTAGATTTGTGATTTGAGATTTGAGATTTTAGATTTGTGATTTTAGATTTGTGATTTTAGATTTGTGATTTGAGATTTGAGATTT
>CAIWVT010000637.1 GCA_903916135.1 uncultured bacterium | reverse complement strand
TGAAAAATTAATAAAAGAAAAATATCAGTTGCCTAAAAATGATTTACAAGATTTCCCTCAATCTGTGAATGGAGGTATATTATTATATGAGTTTACTAATAACGCATTTTATGTTCGACAAATATTAAGTTGGAATCCATGGATGTATACCGGATATAGAAAATCATCTGAAAGCGCATTAACGAATAGTACAGAAGATGTTCCTAGATATGAATTTTTTGACAGGATGCAGAATGATGGACTGATTACATATACATCTGAGAAGATAAGAACTGAGGATTATAAAAATGAACATTTTGCTGGATGGAAAGTTTTTAATTGTTTTTATCATCCAAGTTTTACTGAAGAAGGAAAGAAATATGTATTTAATAATGGAAGTCAAATAATAATTTCTATAACGGAATTAGGTTCCATAACAGGTATTGTAGAAAATAAAGAATCCAATTCAGCAGTTGTACAATATACTACAACAAAGCGTGCAACACCTTTTGGTAAATTTTATAATGTAAGTGAAGGTACAACTAATTGCCAAGCAGTTTTTGTTAAATTTGATGATGGTTGGAGAATGCAATAATAAACCAGCCCATAATTGAGTAGTCGGCTCTGCCAGTAGTTAATTCCGTTCGTCGGTAGGCTCAATCTCCGTCGGAAATATCAAATAAGAAAAGTCTTGTCTCATATTGAGGCAAGACTTTTTTAATTTACAGAACCTTAGTAGAAATGAATGGCATACGACCATCCTAACCTTCTTACCTTATTAAATTCTATCAAAAAAACGTTGATAGTAAAAGAAGGTAATAAGGTTGATTTTTGGGTGGGTTTGGCTATTCTACTAAGGTTTTAGAAGAAGGTAAGAAGGTTGATTTCTGTGTGTATTTGGCAATTCTATTAAGGTCGAAAAATATATAAGAAGGTTTTTGTTTAAATGTAAAAACCTGACAGGTATTGAAAACCCGTCAGGTTTAAACAATAAATGACTAATGACTATTAATGACAACTAATGCCCCCTCGGTGGCAGGCTCTGTCAATCTCACTAATCAACCATTCAACCTATTAACCATTCAACTCAAATGCAAACAGAGCTTACCTCTGAATCATCACCCGTTGCGAAACATTGATGTCGTTGCCCGTAACTCTGAGGATATACATGCCGTTGGAGAAGCGAGCATCATATAGTTGTGCGACATGTTTTGACTAAATATTTTTTTGGATATTTTATTTGCTTTATGTGAAAGTGATTTAAATGTAGTATATTTGCAGTGAAAAATAAAAAACAAAATTATTATTAACTTTTGCGCTAAAAAATAATATCAATGATACAACGAATATATTTAGATACTTCTGTAATCGGTGGCTGTTTGGACATTGAGTTTCAGGAGTGGAGCAGGAAATTATTTGATGAATTTAAAAAAGGGAAGAAGATTGCAGTTATTTCAGATGTTACACTTGTTGAATTAGAAAACGCCAGGCAAGAAGTACGCGATTTGTTGAATTTGATTCCCGAAGAAAGTAAGGAATATGTGCTAAATGATGAAGAAGCGGAAGACCTTGCAAATGCGTATTTGAGAGAAGGTGCCATAACAAAAAAGTTTCGGGAAGACGCTTTGCATATTGCCATTGCAACTATAAACAAGGTGGACGTTTTGGTTAGTTGGAACTTTAAACACATTGTGAACCTTGACAGAATAAAAAAGTATAACGGTGTGAACTTGATGAACGGCTATCCAATTTTAGAAATTAGAAATCCAAGGGAAATCTTAAAATAAAACACTATGAAAAAAGAATTTGATGCTGTACAAATGCAGCGAGACATAAGAGAAAAGTTAGGAAAAGAATTTGAGAAAGACCCCACCTTAAGAAGAAAACTTTTGGAAGCAATCCGTAAAAAATATGGATTGACATTACGAAAGAAAAAACATGTGAGCCATAGTGAATAGATGGGGGGTGGGTTTTTAGGCTATTAGGTTCCCCGTTGGGCTGAAGTTCCAACCTTTGTCCTATATATCTTTATAAACTTTTGCCTAATACTCCTTATCTTCATAAGCAGCAACCCAAACAATAAAACGCCTTGTTGAGCTAAACTTACAAAACAATAGAACCTAACGCTAACCATAAAAAAAGGCTTGCTGATGGGCAAGCCTTTTTTCTTTATTACTTTCAACAAAACACTTTAAGTACCTACCTGACTGCATCACGCAGGCAGGCTTTAGGCACTTCTCCTCCCAACAATATAACAATTCAACAATGTAGCCATGCAAACAGAGCTTACCTCTGAATCATCACCCGTTGCGAAACATTGATGTCATTGCCCGTTACTCTGAGGATATACATGCCGTTGGAGAAGCGCGCATCATCCAACAAAATCTGATGAAATGTGTCGTTCACTTGTGTGGAATATAAACAGGCGCCTTGTATGGAAAACAATTCCACTGTATAGGAAGCGTCTTTGGTTTCGGGCAGCAACACATCCACAAAATTGGTGGCAGGGTTAGGATACACCTGCAGGGTGCGTTCCATATCCTTTTGGGTGGCTATGCCTGCGGTGAGGTTGGTGTGGCGGCGCATAAAGAGCCATGCTTCCATCACCTCATTGATGTCGCTTGCGGGAGCAAACAGCACCGTATGCGTAGCGCCTATCATGCGATAGAACCACACATCCTGATTTGGATTCGTGCCTGCATAACGAAAGCGGTCAATTTTGATGGTATCCGTACCCGTATTGGCAAAGCGCAAAGAATCATGCACAGGATTGCAGCCATTGTTGATTACCCAAAAATGCACCAACGAATCGGCATCTATACCATAAAGGTTGCCCGCATAATACACGGTTGAATCGGATGTGCCATGGAAATGAGCAATAGGCACCGCACGCCCCGGGGCAAAAGCAGTAACTCCCGCGCCAATGGTTCCCGACATAGAAACAAATGCCGCTATCTGCAGATTGGATTGCAAAGCCATCCGTTGCGTCATAAAGCCTCCCATCGAGAAGCCACAGCAATATACCCTTGAAGGATTAATAGCATAAAGGTTTTTCACCGTATCAATCAAGGTGTTTAAAAACCCGACATCGTTTACAGCAGCATTTGGATAATAGCCACTAATTCCCGCACCCGAATTCCAAGCTGTACCGGCAAAAGGGTCTGTGGTTGCTTGAGGCACTACAACAATAATATTAGCCGTGTCGGCAATATAATTGAATCCGATGCCGCTGAAGTTGGTCATGTTATCGCCCAAGCCATGCAAAGTAATCACCATAGAAGCAGGATTCGCTGCACTATAGTTCGGGGATTTATACACCCTGTATTGTCTGGTTACGGAACCGTAAACAAAAGATTTGTTTGTCCATTGTGCGTTCGCATTCAAGCAAAGAGCAGCAATGATAAGCATTAAGAATAATTTTTTAATCATTTTTTTAATTTTTTTAATGAATAATAGAAATTTAAATACTACAATATTTCTACAAAATTAAAGATTTATTTTGTCATTGCACTATTTTTTTTCAATTATCACAATATTTTTTCTTAAAGATGGTTTTAACATGTGTTAAAGGTGTCTTTTTAAGGAATAGGAATTAACTTTTTTTAACAAAAAAACACTTGAAATGAATACTAAAAATTTAATAATTTTGTCGCCCAAAAAAAAATCTATTATTTATGCAAGAAACTATTGATATTAGAGAACTTAACGATCGGATACAACGCGAAAGCGCGTTTGTTGATATGATCAGTATGGAAATGGGTAAAGTGATAATCGGTCAAAAACACATGATCGAACGTTTACTCATCGGACTTTTATCCAACGGACATATTTTATTGGAAGGTGTTCCCGGTTTGGCGAAGACCCTTGCCATAAAATCATTGGCTGGTATTATTGATGCAAAATTCAACCGGATACAATTCACGCCGGATTTGCTTCCCGCCGACCTCATTGGGACTATGGTTTATAGTCAGAAGAATGAGGAGTTTGCAGTTCGTAAAGGACCTATTTTTTCCAACTTTATTTTAGCGGATGAAATCAACCGTTCGCCCGCAAAAGTGCAGAGTGCTTTGTTGGAAGCTATGCAGGAACGTCAAGTTACCATTGGGGATAAGACGTTTCCGTTGCCCGAACCCTTTTTAGTGTTGGCTACGCAAAACCCCATTGAACAGGAAGGTACCTATCCGTTGCCCGAAGCGCAAGTGGATCGTTTTATGCTGAAAGTGGTGATTGGTTATCCAACCAAAGATGAGGAAAAACTCATCATGCGTCAAAATGTTGGCAACAGTACTTTTTCGACCAATTCAATCATCAAGATAGAAGATATCACGAGAGCACGGAATTTGGTGAGAGAAGTTTATATTGACGAAAAGATTGAAAATTACATCACGGATATTGTTTTCGCCACACGCTATCCTGCTAAATATAATCTGAAAAAGTTTGAAGGTTTGATTAGCTATGGAGCATCACCTCGTGCCAGCATCTTCTTGGCTTTAGCATCGAAAGCTTATGCTTTTATTAAAAGAAAAGGTTATGTTTATCCTGAAGATATCAGAGCCGTTTGCCATGATGTGTTGCGCCACCGTATTGGTTTGACTTATGAAGCGGAAGCCGAAAACATCACAACGGAAGAAATCATCAATGAGATTCTGAATAGTGTTGAGGTTCCTTAGGAAGGTATTTGGTAAAAGGTAAAAGGTATATGGTATAGGGTAAAAGGTATATGGGAGCTTTATTATATTGATTGTTCAAACATAAAGCTACATCTTTACTATTCACCAATTGCAATTCACAAATCATAAATCACAAATCGCTAGAAGTGGAAACAGCAGAATTATTAAAACGTGTACGAAAAATAGAGATTAAGTCGCGCGGACTGACCAACCAGATATTTTCCGGTCAGTATCATAGTGCTTTCAAAGGACGTGGTATGGCATTTAGCGAAGTGCGCGAATATCAGTTTGGCGACGACATCCGCTCCATAGATTGGAATGTTACGGCTCGCTTCAATCATCCTTTTGTTAAGATATTTGAGGAAGAGCGCGAACTTACCGTGATGATTCTTATTGATGTGAGCGGCTCGAACAAATTTGGCACGAAACTGCAATTGAAATCGGAGAAGATTATTGAAATTGCAGCGGTATTAGCTTTTTCTGCTATTAAAAATAACGATAAGGTGGGCGTGATATTTTTCAGTGATAAGATAGAGAAGTTCATCCCTCCTAAGAAAGGCACGTCGCATATTTTAAGAATTATAAGGGAGTTGGTAGATTTTAAACCTGAGAAGTCCACCACAAGCATTTCTGAACCTCTAAAGTTTTTGACCAATGCCATCAAGAAAAGATGTACTGCCTTTTTGATAACTGATTTCATGGACAACAACTTTGCTGATGCCATCAAAATTGCTTCCCGTAAGCACGATTTGGTTGGTGTGCGAATTGTGGATCATCGCGAAACCGAACTGCCGGATATCGGCTTAGTTAAATTCCACGATTTTGAAACAGGAGCTATTCTTTGGGCTGACACATCGAGTAAAGAACTGCGAAATACGCATAAATACAGATGGGAACAACATGAAAAGAAATTACAGGAAGTTTTTATGAAAAGCAGAATAGATGTGGCATCCATTCAAACTGATGAAGATTATATTAAACCGCTTATGACTTTATTTAAAAAACGTAGTGCAAGATAAATCCGTATGAAACTCATTGTATCAATAAAAAAATATTGTTTTCTGATTTTGGTATTGCTTTTACCTGCTTTTGCTTCGGCGCAAAATGCAAGTGCATCGGCAACTATAGATACCAACCATGTGTTAATTGGGGATCATATAAAGTACAACTATAAAGCGTCATTCCCAATCAAAGCACAAGTAACTCTTCCGTTCATTGCCGATACCTTATGTAGTAAAGTGGAGGTGATTTCGCGCTCAAAGTTAGACACCTTGCTTTCGGCTGATAAAAAGCTTATCACCTATTCGCAAACCATCAACATTGCCTCATTCGATTCAGGAAGTTTTGTTGTGCCGCCAATGATTTTCGATTTCACCATGCCGGGCGATACTACAAAATTATCTGTGAATACATTGCCAATCACTATTTATATCAATACAGTAGCTGTGGATACCACCAAGGCTATTAAAGATATTAAAGCGATTTATCATGAGCCTATAACTTTAAGAGAAATCCTTATATGGGGTTCAATTATTCTTGGCGGTTTGCTTTTGATTGGCTTGGCAATTTTTATTATTCGTAAGATACGGCGAAAAGAAAAAATTATCAACTTGCAATTTAAACCAAAAGTTCCTGCTCATGAAAAAGCACTATTGGAACTTGAAAAACTCAGAAACGAAAAGCTTTGGCAGGGAGGTAAGATAAAAGAATTCCATTCTTTACTTACAGATATTTTAAGAGTTTATATTGAAGAGCGTTTCGAAACCATTGCTATGGAAATGACAACTTACGATATTATGTTTTCTTTGAAAGTTAAAATTTCAGAGAAAGAGGAATTAAAGCGACTCGAACATATACTTACACGTGCTGATATGGTTAAGTTTGCAAAATATAATCCTTTGCCAGATGAACATGATACAAGTTTAAAGAATGCTGTTGTTTTTGTGGAGAACACCAAACAAGTGAAAGCAACGGAAGAAAAAGTCGAAGCAATTCATGAATCTGAACCATCTGAAGAACCTAAAACTGAATAAAACATGCCACTTTTAATTTTATTTATCATATTGGCGCGACCTTGGTTTTTGTTACTATTAGTGATAGTGCCTCTTATTATCATTTGGTATATTTTAAAAAGAAATACTTCTACAACTTCTATTGGATATTCGGACATTTCAACGATTCAAAAAGTTCGTCATTCTTTCCGTCAGCGGATGATGCATGTTCCTTTTATTTTGCGAATGCTTCTTATATCCGTGCTAATTTTTATCATTGCGCAACCTCAAAAGAGTTTCGATAAAAATGATTATAAAGTGGAAGGTATTGATATTTTAATGGCGTTGGATATTTCGGGGAGTATGCTTGCCGAGGATTTCAAACCCAACCGACTTGAAGCTTCAAAAGAGGTGGCTGCTCAATTTATTGACGGCAGACCTACAGATAGAGTTGGACTTATTATTTTTAGTTCGGAAGCTTTTATGCAATGTCCGCTTACGATTGATCATAAAGTGTTGAAATCATTTTTCTCTGAAGTCAAAAGCGGCATGATTACCGATGGAACTGCCATTGGTGATGGATTGGGACTTTCTATCGCGCATATTAAACAAAGCAAGGCAGTGAGCAAAGTGATTATTTTGCTCACGGATGGTATCAATAATACGGGATCCCTCGACCCGCAAACTGCCGCAGAAATTGCAAAGAAATTTGGCATACGAGTTTACACGATTGGAGTGGGAACTATGGGGAAAGCTCCCTACCCTTTTCAAACTTCCTTTGGCATACAATACCAAAATATTGATGTGCAAATTGATGAAAATTTGTTGAAACAAGTGGCAGAGACAACAGGTGGAAAATATTTCAGAGCTACCAACAAAGAAAAACTTGAACAGATATACAACCAAATTGACAAATTAGAGAAATCAAAGATTGATGTTACCAAGTATAATAATAGGCACGACGAATATTTTATTTTCACCTTGGTTGCAATTGGATTACTTTTGTTGGAAATACTTTTACGTTATACAATTTTCAAAAAAATACCTTAGAAAGATAAGAATATGGTAGAGTTTGATCATTTGATATTATTAAGCATCTTAGCAGCAATTCCTTTATGTGTGTTACTATTTCTATGGATGCTGCGACGTAGAAAGAAAGCCATTCAGAAATTTGGCAATACCCAGATTGTTCAGCAATTGGTTAGCGACTATTCGAGTGGCAGACCGATAGTGAAATTTGTTTTATTGATGGTGGCTTTTGCACTTTTGGTTTGCGCAGTTGTGAACTTAAAGATAGGTTCGAAATTAGATAAAACTAAACGCAAAGGAGTGGATATCATTATTGCACTTGATGTTTCGAACAGTATGCTGGCGCAAGACATCAAGCCAAGTCGAATTGAACGAGCACAAATGGCTATATCGAAACTCATTGATAAATTTGAGGAAGATCAAATTGGTATTGTTGTTTTTGCAGGTTCTGCACAGGTATTACTTCCCATCACTACCGATTATGCTACGGCAAAAATGCTTGCAATGAGTGCCAATCCCGATATTATTCCTAATCAAGGCACCGCCATAGGCGAAGCCATAACCTTAGCAACCACATCTTTTGATAAAAACAGCAAAAACAAAAAAGCGATTATTCTTATAACGGATGGAGAAAATCATGAAGATGAGGCACTGCCAGCCGTACAAAATGCTATCAAAGAAGGGATCATCGTTCATACCATTGGAATGGGGTCGGAAAATGGCTCGCCAATTCCCATTGGGATGAAGGGTTTCAATATCGAATATAAAAAAGATCGAGATGGGAATACGGTGGTCACAAAATTAAATGAACCCATGTTGCAGCAAATTGCTAATGTGGGAAGAGGTACTTATGCTCGGGCTAGCACTAACGATGTGGGTTTAAACGCCATTTTTGATGAAATCAATAAAATGGAGAAAAAGAATTACGAAGCCAAGGTTTATTCGGAATACAATAATACCTACGTGTATTTTATCGTTTTTGGGTTGGTGATTTTATTAATAGAGTTTATTATTTTTGAACGAAAAACCCGCTTGACGCGTAATCTGAATTTCTTTGAAAAAAAACGAATTCTAAAATAAAGATACGAATATGCTAAAAAAAACATATCACAAATCAAAAAGGAAGCTTTTCGGTAGTAGTATCGTTCTAATACTTTTAGCTTTCAGCACTGCTGTTACTCCAGTTTTCGGACAGCAATCCGTAAAAGAACTTCGTGCAGGAAATAGTTTGTACGACAAAGGCAATTATAAGGCAGCGGAAATCAATTATCGCAAATCGCTCGAACAGCAGAACAATTACGCAAAAGCTATGTTTAATTTGGGCGATGCTTTGTATAAACAACAAAAATATGAGGAAGCAGCTAAAGTATTTCAAACCCTTACGGAATCTGACATTTCAAAAGATATGGCTGCGCAAGCATATCATAATTTAGGCAACTGTTTGCTTCAACAAAAGAAATATCAAGAGAGCATTGACGCTTACAAAAATTCACTCAAACAAAAACCCAACGACCTCGAAACAAAATACAATCTGGAATACGCCAAAAAGAAAATAATTCAGCAACAGCAGCAACAACAACAGAACAAACAAAATCAGCAGAAGCAAGACCAACAAAAACAAGATCAACCGAAACAAGACCAGCAGAAAAAGGATCAACAGAAACAAAATCAGCAAAATCAAATATCAAAAGAAGATGCTGAACGTATGCTAAACGCTTTGCAGAATAAAGAAAAAAATCTTTTGGAAAAGAAAGAAAAAGAAAATCAATCCAATGCTAAATATAGTATCGAGAAAGACTGGTAAGAAGAAAATGAATAAATAATAGTGAATAGACTTAAATCCCATATCATAATATTAGAATAAAATTCAGGATGAAGAGATTTCAATATATTGTTTTGATAATTATTTTG
>CAIWVT010000636.1 GCA_903916135.1 uncultured bacterium | reverse complement strand
CGATCTCCTACAAAACATGCCTCAGCATTTGTTAGGTTGATTATACAATCAATCTTGACTTTCCTCATTTTTTGATTATCTTGCGTTATATTTTATCAACCAAATCCAACCCTCCTTTTTCCAACCAAACCACTATTAGTTTTTCGGAAGAACAAACGAACTCAACCATTAAAATAATAGATGTTTTAGGCAATGAAATAAAGAAAATAAACTTTACAGGTAAAATATGCAAGATAGACAAAGGTGGAATGAGAGCCGGAATTTATTTTGTGAACATCACAAACAATAAAGGTAACCTAACAACTAAAAAAATAATCATACAATAGCTGCGAACGAATTTGACTTGATACTGAAGGAAGCATTAACGCTCCGCTCGGCGGTAGCCTCTGCCTCCTTCAGATATATTTTTATGGGCTTTTGGCTAAAACCCCGAAGGGGTAACATTATTATAGAAAAACAAAATGAAGAGAGATAAAACCCCGAAGGGGTGATATTATTTGTGTCACCCCTTCGGGGTTTCTTATAGTCGTTTTATTCTTATTATAATACTATCATCCCTTCGGGATTAAAAAAACAAAATCTGATATTTCTAAAATTGAGAACAACGTCAAAGAAGTCCGTATATCAACACTTCAAAAAATTATTGAACTTGGTTTGGGTGGTCATTTAGAACTTTCCATAAAACTTTGATGTGCTCCCTGAGATAAAGATTATAAAATCCAATTATATCATTATATCATTGTATAATTGCATAATTCTCCTCCATATTTCAGCATATTTCAACTCATCATTTCCCCTTATTAACCATCTACTTTTAAAAAGAAATAATTTTTTTTAACCCTGCAAACAAATTCTTTTGTATATTTGCCCCTCCAATTATTTAATGATTCGGTTATGGCAAAAACAAAAGATTTAAAGAACTTCGATTTCGGCAACTCTACCGATGTAGGCTTAGTGCGACAAGAGAACGAAGACTATATGGGTTATTTTGAATGTATCAATGGACATGTGTTTGTCGTGTGCGATGGCATGGGTGGACATGTGGGTGGAGCGGCAGCTTCGCGCATTGCAGTGGAAAATATACGTGCATTTCTCGAAAATCACTACTTCGACATGCCCGAAGACGCCCTGATTGCCGCCATAGAGTTTGCCAATTCGGTGGTATATAAAAAATCACGCGAAAACATGGAACTCTCGGGCATGGGCACCACGGTTGTGATGGCGATAGTGCGTTCCGACAAAGTGTATTATGCGCATGTGGGCGACAGTCGCATCTATGTGTTTTCCGAAAAGAAACTCTATCAACTCACCCGCGACCATTCGTATGTGCAGACCTTGGTGGATCAAGGCTTGATTCAAGCTTCCGAAGCCGAACAACATCCGCGTAAGAACGAAATCACAAGGGCATTGGGCATAGGTCCCGACGTGGAAGTGGAAGTGGGTGTGTCGCCTGTGGTTCCTGCTAATGACGATGTTGTGTTGTTGTGCACCGATGGTTTGACGGGCATGTTGAGCGATGCCGAGATAGAAGAAGTGTTGTGTGATACGGTTTCTGTGCAACACAAAGCCATGAAACTAACCCAACTCGCCAACGAAAAAGGCGGCGTGGACAACATCACCGAGCAATTGATATTGTTCTATAATGTCTCCAACCGAAAATCCAAATTCGTTACGGCAAATGCGGAGCAAAAAGAAATAAAATCCGAAAAGCGCAAAACACAGCATCCCGAAAGAGAAGCTCGCGAACCCAAAGCGCCTCGTGAGTCGAAGGTGATGAACTTGCCGATATTGAAAAATCTTTCCGCCGATGCACGTCGCAAGCTTCGCATGGTGGTGATTATTTTGGGCGTATTGTTTTTGGCGTATATCGTTTGGGATTTGTTCATCAAAGAAAGCGTCAACTCCAACATGGTTCCCGTTTCCAAACCCACCACCACCGACTCCATTCAGAAACATAACAAAGATAGTATCGCCACCAACAATGCGCCCCCTGCTAAGCCTGATACTTTATGGGTGAGCTATTCTGTGAAGAAAGGGGAGGTGTTAGGAAAAATTGCCACCAAGTTTGGCGTGCCGGTGTCGTTTATCAAATTCAAAAATAAACTCAAGAACGATAACATAGGCGAGAACCAAAAACTCCAAATCCCCATACGTGCGGATTACACCGTGGCTCCCAACGAAACTTTGGATGCTATTGCCAAAAGGTTTAAGGTCGAAAAGGCGTCTGTCATGCGTGCCAATGATATCAAAGATGAAAAATCGGTGAGAGCCGGTCGGGATTTGATGATTCCTATTAAGTAGTTCCTCATGGCGAAAGGCAAAGTAGAAAAGCGCAAGGCGACTGTGCACAAAAATGTCGTGCGCGAAAATCTTCCCAAAATAGAACAGGAAAAGGCTATTGTTTCCAATCCAACCTACGTCAAATGGATAGTGTTTCTGTTTGCACTGCTGCTCTATGCCGATACCCTTGATTTAAACTACACCCTCGACGATTCCCTGATGGTGACCCAAAACACTTTCACCAAAAAAGGAGTTGCAGGGATAAAAGAGATTTTTACAAACGACGCCTTCGTTGGTTTCTTGGGAAAGAATAATCTCCTGCCCGGCGGTCGCTACAGACCTTTGTCGCAGGTGATGTTCGCTGTTGAGAAGGAGATTTTTGGGTTTAACCCTTTTGTTGGGCATCTGTTGAATATTTTGTTGTATGCCGTCGCGTGCATGTTATTATATTTGATTTTGCAAAAGCTTTTTGTCAGCTTCAAAGCAAATCGGTGGTATTTATCCTTAGCTTTTGTCGCCACCATCTTGTTTGTGGCGCATCCTCTGCACACCGAAGTGGTGGCTAACATCAAAGGGCGCGACGAAATCCTGTGCCTCTTGTTCTCCTTGCTGACGGTATATCTCAGTTTGAAATACATCGAAAAGCCAAGGATATATTTGTTGGCGATTAACCTGTTACTGTTCTTTCTTGCCATATTATCCAAAGAAAACGCTCTGACGTTTGTTGCCATCATTCCTTTGATGCTCTATGTTTTCACGAAAGCAAAACCCCGCGATTATGTGATGGTGTTGGCTCCGCTATTGCTGTCTGTAGTATTCTATTTTGTCTTACGCGTGAGCATGATAGGTTCGCGCATCAGCAATGTAAATGCCGTAGAACTCTTAAACGACCCCTTTCTCGGTGCCACCTTGATGCAGAAATATGCCACCATAATGTTGACTTGGCTCAAATATCTTGGCTTATTATTCATACCCCATCCATTAACCCACGATTATTATCCCAAACAAATCCCTATCATTGGTTTCAATGATTATAGGGCTTTGCTCTCCTTGCTTATCTTTGCAGGGCTATTTGTATTTGCTTTACTCAAGCTTCCGAAGAAAGGTATCATTGCTTTTGGGCTCTTATTCTTTTTTATCACCTTCTCCATCGTTTCCAATTTAGTGTTCAATATCGGCGCCTTCATGAACGAACGCTTCATGTTCACATCCCTCTTGGGCTTCACGGTGATAGTCGCCTATTTCATCACCGAAGTGATGCGCAAAAAGATGAAAGACGCCAAAACCTATTGCACCTTGGCGATGGTCTTGCTGTGCATTATTCTTGTTGGATATTCTGCCAAAACCATTTCCCGCAACCGAGTGTGGATGGATGATTTCACCTTGTTCACCACCGACGTAAACATCTCAACCAATAGCACCAAATGCAACACTTCGGCAGGCGGAAAATTGTTAGAGAAAGCCGATTCCACGAAGAATGAAGCCCAAAAAGAGCAATATGTGATGCGTGCTGTTGGCTATTTGAATCGCGCTGTGGAGATTTATCCTCAGAATTTGAATGCATGGCTATTGTTGGGCAATGCCAACATCAAATTGAAGAATTATGAGGCAAGTCGTGTATGTTTCGAGAATTGTTTGAAGATGAACCCCAAGTATCGCTTTGCACTCGACAATCTATTGTTCTTGGCGCAAACTGCCAACAAGAACTCTCAATACGGCGAAGCTATCAAATGTTATCGGATGTTGAATCAATACAAACCTAATGTGGCGGAGAACTATTTGGGTTTGGGTATCGCCTATCGCGAAGCCAAAAAGGTGGATTCTGCTATGATGGCGCTCAATCGTGCTTTGGAAATCAAACCAAAATATGTGGATGCCCTCAGCAAGATGGGGGAAGTGTATGGTCAGGATTTGAATCGCCTCGACAAAGCGGAACAATGCTTCATCAGTGCCTTGAACATTGACCCTAAGAACGAATCTTCTTTAGAAAACATGGGTATTGTATATGCCATCCGACGCAATTTCCCGCTTGCCATATCGTATTTCAAGAAAGCTTTGGAAATCCAACCCGACCGCTATGCCATCTACACCAATATGGCGCAGACCTATCGCTCCATGGGCGACAAAGCCGCAGAGCTTGACATCATGCAACGCGCACAACAATACAAACCGAAATAAGCTTTTTTATTCGCTCTGCAACATCTTATAATGGCAGCGCAACACATCATGATTTTCCGTGTCGCGCAGATGTATGCCATTGCCGCGACACCATTTGAATTCCTTGCAATCTTTACATTGCCCCACTTTCGTCCACTCTCGATGACGCATAGCTTGATATTTCGAGTTCCACACCGTCACGAAATCATCCTTATAGATATTGCCTTGCGAAAAGGCATCCCTATTGATATTGGGACAAGCGCAGATGCTGCCATCCGCCAAGATAGAAGCGATGTTGACGCCAGCGCGACAAAAGAAAAACCCATCGCGCACCTCCGATTCGTAATCGCCCAAGAAACCTTCGCAACCAAAGCTTGGTTTGATGATGCCTTCCTTACGGTTGCTTTTAATAAACTCCATCACGCCGCGTAATTGTTCGTTGCTGATGTCGAGGAGGGGATTTTCCGCAGCCCTGCCTATCGGACTGATGACAAACAAACGCCATTGCTTCACCCCAAGGCTCACCAAGAGGTCTTTCAATTCATGTAGCTCCGCATAATTGCGCTGATTCACGCAGGTAACCACATCGTAAACAATTTCCTCACCCGCACTCGCAGCCAAACGGATAGCATTCACAGCTTTCTCGAAACTATGCGGATTGCCGCGCATCCAATTGTGATTTGCCTCCATGCCATCCAAGCTGATAGTCATCGAACGCAAGCCGCTGTTCAACAACTTGCCGAAACGCTCCCGTGTCAACGCATAACCGTTGGTGACAAATCCCCACGGAAAGCCTTGCCGATGCAGTTCGCGTCCGCATTCTTCCAAATCTTTGCGCATCAAAGGTTCGCCACCCGTAATCACCACCATCACTTTGTTCGGGTCATACATGCGGCTCACGCTTTCGGTCACCTTCAGGAAATCCTCCTTGGGCATGTCGCCAAAGCGCGCATCGCTCCGACAATCGCTGCCACAATGGATGCACTTGATGTTGCAGCGCAGCGTACATTCCCAAAACAAATAGCTCAACTCATGCAACTGCGATTGCACATTCACATAGCGGTTAAACACATTCAGCGACATACGCTGCCGAAAACTTGGGCGATGCTCTTTCATAAGATACTATTAGGTTCGATTTGCCCTCCGAGGCATCCCGCCTTAAGGTTTGCGTTCCAATGCCACATTCGCTTGATGTTCCGCATTGTTCACATCGCGAAAGCTCACCGTAGTAGCTGTCGTGTTGGTCACGAAACGCCCGTTCAGCGTATCGTCAACATCCGAAAAAATCAGTTTCACGTTTTGATTCTCGTATGCATATTGATACAAAGAATAATCTCCCTGTGCATTGGTGCTGCCATAAACCGTATCGTAACCATCCACATAAAGCTTCACTTTCAGGTTGGGAATGGGTTTCAGCGAATCCTGCGAGGATGCCTTGCCGTGGAAATTGATACTATTGTCGGGATAGGGCGCGCCATACATCGCTATCGGATCGGGCATTTTGTGGCACGACATCATCACCCCGAAACCTGCAAATCCTAATGCCCAAAGCGTATATTTCAAGCCGCGGGCACGAAATCTCAGCATGAATTGTTTAATTTGCTTCATATAAAATACATTTTAAAGGTGCATAT
>CAIWVT010000635.1 GCA_903916135.1 uncultured bacterium | reverse complement strand
CCTCAGTGACAGAGCGAATACATCAATACTTAACTTGGTTCAAGATTTGATCGGCAGTTAGCACCGTGCCAGCTTTTAACGCCATATGCATATTCTCCGTTTAGCACCAATTTGCTGAATGGCTGTACGGTAAACTTCGCATAAGGAATAAAAGGGCCATTTGTGATGGATGACAAATACTCCAGGCCTCCGCCGATAGTTAAATAACGGCTTACCCCGTAATTCAATTCAGCTTTGCCGAAACGGCTCAAACTGGTATCTTGTACAATGCCTGCTGACAAACCATATTCAAATTCGTTAGCAGGTAAAACAGTATATGTTAAATTTATGCTACGTTCTTCGATTCGTTCTTCGCCCATCGGACCATAAAATTTTAATTTCAATGTCGTGAAACCATAAACAATCGGAACTTTAAACATATATAACCCCGAAGCGTCGGCGCGTGTATAATCCACTAAAACGTTGTTTATATAGAGTTCTACCATCCAATTGGGCTCAGTATAGGCATTGATGGGGTAATACCCCTTTGCCTTTCTTACAGTGGTCGGTGAATTTCGAACAACCGCGCCAATGATCGGGGAGTTAATAAATGCGAGGGTTTGAAGGGATATGTTTCCGATCTGAGCTTGTTTAATAATTTGTTTATCATTGTCAACCCAACGCCACAGGTACTGAACCTGTCGATTGGTAATTTTTTGCTGATCATAATAATTTAAAGACACGTCGGCTTCGCCAAAAAGAAGTTCGGCCCCGACACCCAATACAAAACGATTATTGCTTGGCCCATTCAATGTTTGCGAAGAAGCTACTGACCAATCGAACATGCCAGCCTTAAAAAAATGATAGTTCCGTTGCACAACAGTATCGGGAATTATTTCGCCTATTACTTTCGACATATTGTTTCGCAGTTTTTCAATGCGTTGTTGTTTGATAACAGGCAATTCGAAATTCGATTTTAATATGATAGCCAGCGCTCTGTAATTAAAAGTCAATGTTATACCAAATGCTTCAGGAAATAAGGACGATTCCATATAGAGTGCGCCCATTTCTTTAATAAGCCTGTTTTGGGAATTAATTATTTTATCGCCGACTTTTATTTGGTTTTTTCTATAGTCAATTACATACATCCGGTTTTCACGCTCAATAAATCCGCCAAGACTGTCTCCTTTTTGCCCGGCAATACAGGCGATTTTAAGCGTTCTGAATAATTCTTCAACATTCACAAAAAGTGAATCATTGTTGGTATAAATCACATCAGCATAAAAATCCCCATATCCTTCGACCATGAAGAGTACATTAATTTCCTCGTAATGAAAAGAGGTATCTGCTTTTTCGTCAGTGGAATTAACTTGTGCGTTAATTTCAACTGCAGTTGAAGCAATCAACATTACCGATAGAAAAAGGATTTTAAATACAAAGAAAAACCTGGCTTGTACAATCTGCATACGGTATTCTTTACTTTTACCGATGACATTGTGATTGTTCATTAACTATTCCTGATTGAAGGTAATTTCGAAACCACCCGAATAGCTGCCAGGAAGAGCTGCGCCTGGTATGAGAAGCGTGCCACCCACACGCAAGGGGGTTATAAAGTTACAATCGTTATTTGTAGCAAAAACGGCGCTGTTACCTCCTTGTTCAGTCGGACCAATTTCGAGTATGAGCGATCCTCCATTGCTTCCGCTTAAGGTGGTGGTGGCGCTGAAGGTAATAATCACACTCCTTCCCTGACAAAGTTTCACTTCAAAAATGGCTGGTTGGGCAGATGGCGCCATTGATAACAGTATAATGCCACCAGTTGACATTCTGCTTCCATCCCAACCTACCGTAACGGTTCCCCCCGAACTCCCTGTTAGGCAAAGTGTGCCAAACTGAATAGCTTGTGTAGGAGTTACGGTCAGGGATCGTGGTGGTAATGCAGGCTGAGCGCAAGAAAATATGACATAAAAAAATAAAGATGTTGTTAAAAACAACATCTTACAAAAACCGGTATATATATCACTTTTCACTTTTCATTTTTCACTGTTCAGGTACAACTCGCCCTCTGCGTAAACTACGGGTATTTTATTTGCGTCGTTGCTTATATATTTCACGATCAATTTCCCGTTTTGTAAATTCGTTCCGGGAGCTTTTCGCAATTTTATTGAAACATTTCGTCTGTTAATGTTCGTATACACTCCCATACCCTTTACAATGCCTATTTGAAACGATTGGCCTTGAACAGGAACATACTCTACCGTAAGATCACCATATATGGATATATTGCCGGTTCTGTTTATTATGAGTTTAACATAGGGTATCGTATCTTGGCGGATTTCAAGTTTTAAATCGCTCAGTATGGCGCTTACATTCACTGCGCCTGAGCGAATGATTATTGGAATACTTATCCCATAAATGGGTATTAACTGAATTTTTAATTGTGTTGAGTCTTTGGTGTCATTTTCCACACCAAGTGGCTTGGTGTTTTTTTCTGCTCTGAAGTACATATGCGAACGATATTCACCTGCCGCCATATCTGGTTTATGCCTGTATTGCAGCGAGATTACCTGTGGCTCTCTCGGAGCCAGCGTTACCTTACGTGGGAAAACGCGCAGATAGGGGTCGGCAAACATATGTCCTGAATCATCTTTCGCAACAGTTGAAAAACTTCCATCCTCATTCATGTTGTATTGAAGAAAAGAGATGGAATAAATGGCAGTATCTGTTCCGATGTTAACTAAATTGAGCTCTTCTTTTTGTTTGTTTCCATCAAAAACCACGCGGGTTGGTGTTACCAACAGATCGCCTTGCGCCATCGATTGAAAAAACAGCCCCGACATGAAAATCAGCATCATTAATAATTTATATTGCATAGTTCAAATTTTTGTTGATTATTTTTGAAACAGGAACAAACCTGATGTTCAATTAAATAAAAAAGCAGACCCGGTACACGAGCCTTCCTCTCTATATAAGAAAGTCAAAATTAGTTATAATTTACAGTTATACCAAATGTTCCTGTATAATTTCCGAATGGCTGTTCATTTTCCAATTTTAATGTTGCTCCGACGGAAAAACTGTCAACACCTGAAGCATCGAGATGACCAGCATTTCCATCAACACCTGCCGAGGCAGTGTGGGCTACAAAGTCAACAATATCCATTTGTTTTGAACCATTGGATATTGTAACACTTCCATTTGATGGCAATGTAATTGCATACGTTGCAGCCTCAGAACCAGCCACGGTGTAGGTGGCATTTTCGGAAACAGGAAATTGTGACAACAGGGTAATATTTGCAGGGGAAGAGGAGTACCGTTCATTTGCAGTTGTCAGGACAACATTTACCGCGGAAGTAGGAATTGACATCGAACCAAAATGCAGTGGGGTGGTTTCGGCTAATGTAAGAGCCCTTACAATATTTGCTCCGGCAGATGTATTTATTGAATGCTGTGCTTCAACTGTGGTTGAAAAACCTACCATCATTATAAGAACTGTGAAAATAATGATTGGTGCTTTCATTTTGGTTGATAATTTTTGATGCTAATTGTAAAGGTTGACAAAATGTTAAATAAATATTTACTGTATAATATATATTTACAAATATACAACATATTTTACAATTGTGTTCACGTTAATGCAATTATTATACAAATATTTATTGATAATTGT
>CAIWVT010000634.1 GCA_903916135.1 uncultured bacterium | reverse complement strand
CCGCTTGTAAAAACTTGAGCAGATATTTTGCAAATACTTAAACTCATAATTACAAAAATCATAAATACATAAACCTTTTTCATACTTTTAAATTTTAATTAATAGATATTTTATTTAGAAATCATTACTTTAAATTCACTTGTATTCAATCCATCCAGTACTTTCACAAAATATAATCCTGAAGCCACATCTGCAATATTCAATTGCAATTGCTTATTGCCTTTCAATAATTCTCCTTCGGCAACAACTTCACCGGTTATAGATAGTAGTTCAGTATGTCTAGTATAATCTTTACTTGAATTCGATTCAATTATCAAACTATTGGATACAACAGGGTTGGGATAAACGGTGATGATATTATAATTGCTGGTTTGATTTTGCACATCAAGATTGATGGAGTCGTAACAATTAATCAATCCGATATGATAGGTTTCGGTGATATCTTTATTATGTAAACTTGAGGTTTCTTGTGTTGGTAAAACTGCTCTCACATAATCCACCGTGATTCCCGTTGGAGAAACATTCACACGCACATGCCCTGAATTTGGTTTTAATACTCCGTTCACATAACCATACGTCGCTGCTTGCGGGATATTATTAAAGTTCGGCAAACTGGGTTGAGGCAATTCCTGATACAGCAAACAATCAAGCTCCTGTTTGCCATAGAAATGGTCGTGACCATGAAACATAATCGTTACCTTGTTTTCCGTTAATAAATCCTTGATGGGTTTATACCATCCGGGTCGATTGGCAGCCCACCCATCAATGTTATCTATGTTCATGCCGCCCCATTCATAATAAGGAGCTTTTTCCATGCCACCGCGTCCTTCGGAATCGCCTCCCACCAAGTTATGAATAAAAACAAACTTGAACTTCGCATTTGAGTTCTCCAAAGTTGTTTTCAACCAATCATATTGAGGCTTTCCCAAAGTCCATCGCCAACAATGCAAACTATCCGGTTTGGGCGTTGTGTTCCAAAAAGGGTCAAGAACAACAAAAAGCGCATCACCCCAAGTCATAGCATAATAGGCACCGCGTTTGCCAATGAAATTGTAATTGGTGGTGTCGCCCGTGTAAAAAGCATCGGGTTCGGGATTGGTGAAATATTTTTTGCGATATTTGGTGTCCCACACAGCAATATTATCGGGACTGGGGGTCATATACCAACCTCCCTCTCCTTCGTGATTGCCCAACACCAAAAATAAAGGCATACTATGACACTGAGATTGATAATAGGAACGCAACAATTTGCATCTATACGGAATGGTATCTTCGGGAACAAACCCCTGACCATTCTTTAATTTATCTGTCATAAAATTATCGCCCATATCAATCATGAAATCCGGTGCATCTTCCAATTGATTTTTTAAGCATAAACGATATAAAGCTGTGTCGGAAGAAGCATCCAAATGCGGGTCGGCTTCTATCACGAAAGTGAAAGATTCGCCGGAAGGACGTGCAGTGTGGAAGGTGTGTTCTGCACGACTTATCACTGTGGCACCGCTTGGTCGGCGATATTGCAATTTATAAAAATACTGAGTGCTTGGAGTTAAGTTTGTAACAGTAATGACTTCCACAGCTTCCCCAACGGAATCGGGAGTTGCCAATTGCCAAGCGGTATGGTCGGTATAAGTGCCGCTTGTGGTGCCATAGGATATGCGCGCTTCCACCACCGAATCAAATATGGCTTCCACAGTGATGCCGGTGTTGGTAGGTCTGCCTAAGATTTCGGAGCAAATGATTTGTTGCCCGTAAGAAAACAAATTGATAAATATTGATGTGATAAGGAACATTCCAATTCTACGCATGTCTGTCTGATGTTTTTGATTTAATTTCTACTTTGTTTTATTATCCTTCTAATTTTACACATGAAATACAATTTACCCTATTTATTCATTATTCTTTTTGTCGTTAGCTTGTTTATCCGGTTTGAAGTAATCGCGAATTTCTTTAACAATAGCTCCAAATTTACCCAATTGGTCGGCGTTGCAAATTGTTTTAAACTCTTTGGATTGTTCAAACCGCAACAGTTCCATATTAAATTCGTTGTCGGCAACTTTTCGTGCCAGTGATTTCACAAGCTCTTCATCGGTGGTTTTATTAAACATAGCGATATTCATCGAATCTCGTTCGCTGCGAATCAATAGTTCAATTGTTTTTTCTTTCTCACAATATTTAGTTCGAAGATTTCGCAAAAGTTCGAATTGTTGCTGCGTTAATTGTAATTCTTTTTGTAAAATGGCTGAAACATTTTTATCGTCTCTCACCCGCTGATGTTGTGGCGATTTGCAAACGACATCCTTCCATAAAAATACTCCTATGGAAACCATATTCAGAACAGTAAGAATAATAATGATGCGTATCAACAATTTTTTTTGAGCAAATAAATCCATGGCTAATTGTTTGTTGAAGTTGGATTAATCAAAAACTCTTTTGCAATAAGTTGCAAATCTTTATTTCTATCAGATACATGTTGAGAATCGCTTAGGAATATATTTAATATAAAACCAAGGTTGATTAAGACAATAACAACAAACATCATGGTAGTTTTTGAAACAAAAACCTTATAATGTGATTCTGTCTTTGCTGATGAAAGTCGTTCAAACAACGATGCATTCCATGCAGGAGATGGCTGAATTTTTTCGATGGTGTCGAACTCATTCAAAGTTTGTGTAATGTGGCTATGTAATTCCGATTCTTTCATTCGTATAGTATTTGACGATTATTTTTTATAATTCTGGCACGAAGTGCTATTTATTTTTTAGAATTATTTCTAATTCATTACAAACCTTGTTTTTGGCTCTATAGACCAACGATTACACGGCGACTGTCGTCGTATCCATAATTTCAGCAATTTCACTATTGGTATATCCATCAATCTTACTCAAAGTGAAAGCAACCCTTTGATTTTCGGGCAGCGAATCTAAGGCATGCATCACCTCCTGATACTTTTCTTTTTCATGAATATGTTTGTCGGGCATCACGCCTCCTGCTATCCAATGCGACACTTCATCCAAAAGCAACATCTTGCCCAGCGAACTAATGCGCCGCTTGCGATTACGCTTTTTGAGCGCATCCAAACTTCTGCTCACGGCAATCCTATAAATCCATGTGGAGAGTTTCGCATCGCCTTTAAAACTATGAACAGATTGAAACACTTCCAAAAATACTTCTTGAGAAATATCTTCCGCATCTTCTTTATCCAACAAAAACCGATAACACGTATTTAATACCCGAACAGCATAAAGCCCCACCAAATCAGCATAAGCAGCTTGATCTCCCTTCTTTAATTTTTCTACTAAATTCGCTTCTTCCATCAATAGATATATACACATGAAAGGGGATTTACCCTTATGGATTTCGCAATTAATACCATTACATTCTATGCTTTAATTCAAACTAAGTTGGGTATATTGGCGATAAATGTGCTGCTATTTTCAATTTCCCTGTCCCGACACATACCTGTCCCGATATGCGAACCTGTTCCGATACGTGAACCTGCCCCGATACGCGAACCTTTCCCGATACGCAGTGTCGGGGGTGTCGGGGGTGTCGCGGTTGGACTATTACAGATACCGTGTCGGTTTTGCATTTAATGCTAATCGGATAAATACTTGTATTTCTAATCATAGCCAGTGCAGAAAAGTCATCGTTACCAATGCTTTTAGTAAGCGATAACACCCCCGAATTTAATTATCTCCCATCATTTTCCGCCCATTTTCTATCAGAATAAAATTATTCCGATATAAAAATAAATCTTTTATTTCTTATGTATTGTTTTTATTCGTACTTTTATCCAGATTATCTTTTGAAAAACATTTTTGTATGTCTTCTTAGAAAGCGAGTCAACCAAAAAAATTTGAAGTGTGTTGTGGATTATTGTTGTGTCGGAGTTTCAACTGTTGTTTCTGAAAAAAACTATAGCATGGCAAACGACTATGCCCGCCCCTCTGTTTCAGTATCTATCGTTTCTTTTGAACTAAATGTTACGGCAATGCCAACTTTTGAGTATGCTAATCTTACCACTTCATTTCTTCCTCTATATTATAAAATAGATGTAGATGTGAGCTTACAGCTTGTTCAAACCCCCGATTTTTCTATCAAACTAAATAATAAAATTGACCAAGAAGGTGAGTTTCTTGGTTCGGGGGACGACGTTCTTGTACAAGAATGTCGCTCCGCAGTACAAGAATGTCACGCCGCAGTACAAGAACGTCGCACCGCAGTACAAGAATGTCGTATTCTTGGTCAAGAAGGTGACATCGCAGTACAAGAACGTCGCTCCGCAGTACAAGAACGTGACACCGCAGTACAAGAACGTGATGCCGCAGTACAAGAACGTGATGCCGCAGTACAAGAATGTCGCATTCTTGGTCAAGAACATGGCACCGCAGTACAAGAACGTTACGCCCCGAGACAAGAAATTAGCGTTCCTGAACAAGAAATCAACGCGCTTAACAAAGCTTATGGAGCTTCGGATCAACTATTTACTGAGTTTACGGATGCCGATTATTATTATATCCTTGCAAAGAATCTTCCCTGTTCGGCGTAAGCCTCTGCCTCCGTCGCTTCTATCCTTTTAGGTTCTGCCTAAACTGCAATCACTGTGAAACGTTTGCAACTTCGCACTCCTACTAATTAACTCAATCAACTTAATCAACCAATTAACTATCTCTGTTGCGTTCCTATCAATCAGCACTCTCAACAATAAGTTTAACGATGTCATAAGAAACCGCATCAAACATCATTTCAACGTTTTTGGTATAGTCAGAGTTGTGGCTCATGATGGCATTCTTTACAAGAAAAGCTTGGTAGTCGTGGTTTTGCGCACCTACATAGGTTGCCAACACACATCCCACGGCGCTTAATCCACAAAGAAAAAGGGTATTGCTGCCATGAGCTTTTAGGATCTTATCCAAGTCTGTTTTGTTGAAGCTATCGCCATAAGTTTTGATTACTTTTGCGTCGTCGGGTTTGCTAACGACGGAAGTGGGAAATTGGAAAGCTTCGGTGTTTTCCTGTGGTCCCGATTCTTTATCGAGGTTATATACGCAAATAACAGGATAGCCGTGGGCATGGAACAATTCTATTAAGGCGTTGATATATTGCATTGCTATTTCCTTTTCGCGATCAGGCACCATCGTTAAATACGCATTTTGAATGTCAATGACCAATAGGGCTGGTTTTGTTTTAGGCTTGGTCTGTGCTTTCGCATCTTGCGAAAAAGAATTGTTGGATATGCATACCAACAAAATAATCAAAAGGACATAAACTTTTTTCATAATAGATATAATTTTAATATGATTTGGAACAATAGGTGTAAAGAAAATAAAGGCGTATCCTTGCAAATTTCAATCCTGCATAGATACGCCTCTATAAAATATTCTTACTACTCTTAATTATTTCTTCTTTGCTTTCATGATGTCATCAGCAAGTTTCACAGCATTGTATAAGTTGGCAACACCGCCGCTTATCGAAAGTTCGCTAAACGCTATGGTGGTTTTAACCAAGCCTTCGCCTGGGCAATTAACTTCTTTTGTGTATTTAACAGCAGATTTGACGATGATATCTTTGATTTCAATAGCAGATAGTTCGGGGAAATAGCTGCGTAAAACTGCTGCCAAACCTGCCGTCACAGGGCTTGCCATTGAGGTGCCACTCGCGCTGCCGTATTTGTTATCAGGTTCGCATCCCCATAATTCAACACCGGGAGCAAACACATCTACATTCTTTTTACCATAGTTAGAGAAGCTTGCAGGCAAGTCTTTTCCTTTTTTCATGGAACAGGCACCCACCGTAATCCAACTACGGGAAATAATCATATTGTTGGCATCGCGATTTTGAGGATAATTGGGTATTTCGTCAATGTTTTGACCATCGTTGCCTGCCGCTTGCACCACCAAAACATCTTTAGCTTCAGCAATGCGCATCACAGAATCAACGAATTTTTTCTGTGGAGAATAGGCTTTGCCAAAGCTCATATTAATAACTTTAGCGCCATTGTTGATAGCATAAAGGATGCCGTTAGCCACGTCTTTGTCGCGCTCGTCGCCATCAGGAACCACGCGAACTATCATCAGTTTCACGCTTCCTGCCACTCCATTCACGCCGATACCATTATTACGAATAGCACCCACATTGCCTGCTACAAATGTACCGTGAAATGCATCAGGACCCGTAACATTGTTGTTACCATAATAAGGACTTGAGTTCACTTCGTAGTTGTCGCCAACGATATTGCGCGGATCGAAATCAAGATTGTAATGATAGTTGACTTGTGCACCCACTTGTTTCAGATAATCTTTCATCTCGCTCATAGTGATACCACGTTCTGTCCATTTTTTCATATAAGCAGCGCTCGTTATCACATCTTTGTCATCGGATTTGATAGCAGCCAAATCTTCTTTGGTGTACTCTTTTTTGTTCAAAAACTTCGCCACAATACTATCAGAAGCTTGCATCTTGGTGTACATTTCTTGAATCTGGGCATATTGAGCTTTTGCCTCTTTCAGCTTGTTGTGATATTTTGCTTTCACTTCCAAATACAATTTGTAATCGGGATCTTTCGCAAATTTGTCAGCTTCAGCATTGGCATATTTCGCATCAAGTTTGCGGAACAGACGGGTAAGTTCCAAATTATCCCAATGAACACAGTCGCCGTTTGCATTGCCTATAAAATTCCAACCGTGAATGTCGTCAATATAACCATTGTGGTCATCGTCTATGCCATTGCCTGCGATTTCTTTTGGATTGGTCCAAATAACCGATTGTAAATCTTCGTGATTTACGTCCGTTCCGCCGTCAATAATGGCAACAATAATAGGTTGAGGTGTTTTACCTTTTAGGAGTTTGGTATAAGCTTTTTCGGTACTAACGCCAAATGTTTTGTCTGATTTGACATCTTTGTTATACCAATCTAAAAGTTTGTTGGTGTTTTTCTGTGCATTCAAATTACTGAATAGCAATACAGAGATAATGATAATGAATAGTTTTTTCATGATTAATAGTTTAATGTGTTAGAATTCAAAATTTCTGCAAATATCCGAAATTTTTCCCACGTAGGAAAATTAAATATACAAAACAGCATATTTTATCGGTGAAATACCCTTTTATAAAGCCATAAACTTGAGCCTACTCAAAACCACAAAGAAAAAATACACCACAAAGACTCTAAGACACAAAGCGTCACAAAGTATTGTCATAATGAACAAGCATATTTAAAAACTTCCTGTTTCTCTACCCGAAGGATTCAGTCAGGCGGGTTTGAATCTTAGAGTCTTCGTGCCTTAGTGCCTTCGTGTCTTAGAGTCTTCGTGGTATTTCTTAACTTGGTGTTTTTCGGTGAGGCAATCTTGGTATTTGGAGCTTGGATTTTGTATCTTACAAAAGCAGCCAATTCCTCATCATCCTCATCCCACTTTGCGTTATATACGATTCAGGATGAAATTGAATCCCTTTCACATCGTAGCGTTTGTGGGCAATAGACATGATGGTGCCATCTTCAGTTTTCGAAGTTATATGAAGACAATCAGGGAAGTCATTTCCTGAAACCACCCAAGAATGATACCTGCCCACCATGAAATCCTCATGAATATCCTGAAAAAGACTTTCATTTTTGTCGCTGATATGTAGTTTGGAGGCTATCCCATGAAAAGGTTTGGCAATATTCTGCAGCGATGCACCATAAAATTCTCCTATCGCTTGATGACCGAGACAGACGCCCAAAATGCTTTTCGTCTGTTGATATTCTTCGATAATCTGATGCAAGATGGGCACATCCAAAGGCACTCCCGGACCGGGAGAGAACACTATTTTCGAATAATTTCGTACTTTTGCAAGCGAAACCACATCATTCTTTATAACATCAATGTGGCTGCAACCCGCTTCTGACAAGAGCTGGAACAAATTATACGTAAAAGAATCATAATTATCTACAAGTAATAAATGCATTGTGTAATTTTGCACAAAGTTAAATAATAAAATTCAGAACGATTGGATGCTTTTAAAACAATGAACGAATTGGGGCAAAAAAAGACAGCTTTTTTGTTCGTGATAGACTTCGAAATGAAGATGCCTTTGGTGGTTCCGCTTGCGCAAGTGGATGCTTCTCAGATGTTGTACGACATTCAGGGGATGCGAAATGGGGGAGAAGTGTGCCGAAACGACGTGCAGAAAATTTTTTCCATCAAAGAAGCTATCTCTATCGAGAAATATGAAATCGCTTTCAAGTATTGCGTCGAGCAATTGAAGTTGGGCAACTCCTATTTGTTGAATCTGACATTTCCAACAGAGATAATAACGGGTTTGACCCTTCAGGAGATATTCTTTTTGAGCAAATCGAAATACAAACTATGGCTGCGCGACAATTTTGTATGTTTCTCCCCCGAGACTTTTGTCAGCATTTCGGATGGAATCATTTCTTCCTGCCCCATGAAAGGCACCATAGACGCAGCTATCCCCCATGCCGAGCAATTGATTCTGCAAGATGAGAAGGAAACTGCCGAACATTACACCATTGTGGACTTGATTCGAAACGATTTGAGCATGGTGGCTTCCCAAGTTCGCGTTGAGAAGTTTCGTTATGTGGAAAAAATCTCCACCAATCAAAAAGATTTGTTGCAGGTGAGTTCTTTGATTTCGGGCAAACTCCCTGCGGATTATGCATCCCACATCGGTGATATCTTGTTGACGCTTTTGCCTGCAGGTTCGGTGAGCGGTGCGCCAAAAAAGAAAACCCTCGAAATCATTCAACATGCCGAGCAACACGAACGCGGCTATTACACGGGCATCTTCGGCTATTTCGATGGCAAAAACCTCAATAGTGCTGTCATGATACGTTTCATTGAACAACAAAACGGCAAACTCTTCTACAAAAGCGGCGGCGGCATCACCACCCAAAGCAACTTGCAACAAGAATATGCCGAATTGTTAGATAAAGTTTACTTCCCATTTTAAATATATCGAAAAATAAAAACCTTAAATAAATAAATGTATGATAAAAAAACTATGTTACGGAATTCTCTTACTCACTGTGAGCCTATGGAGTCAAAGGGCGCGGGCAGATGAAGGTTTGTGGTTGCCCATTTTGTTGGCGCAAGGTCCCGAGGCGGATATGCAACGCTTGGGCTTGAAGATCTCTGCCGAAGATATCTTCAGCATGAATAAACCAAGCATAAAGGACGCGATATGTTTGTTTGGTGGCGGTTGTACTGCCGAAATTGTGAGCCAAAAAGGGCTCATCCTGACCAATCATCATTGCGGTTATGGCGCGGTGCAGGCGCATAGCTCCTTGGAACACGATTATCTGACAGATGGTTTTTGGGCGAATTCCCCTAAGGAAGAATTGGCAAACCCATCCCTCAAGGTGAGCATTATGGTGCGCATGGAGGATGTAACGTTGCGCATTTTGGATGGCATAGCGGCAAATGTATCCGAAGAAAAACGCAACGAAATCATCCAAAGTCGTATAGATGTGCTCCAAAAAGAGGTGCAGAAAGGAAATAAGTTGCAAGCCGATGTGAAAGCTTTTTATTATGGCAATCAATATATCTTGGTGGTCTATCAAGTGTTTAAAGATGTGCGATTGGTGGGTGCTCCGCCTTCGGGAATCGGCAAATTTGGCGGCGACACCGACAATTGGATGTGGCCCCGACAGACGGGCGACTTCTCGGTGTTTCGCATCTATGCCGACTCGCTCAATCAGCCTGCGGAATATGCCAAAACCAACGTGCCTTACCAACCGCCCTATCATCTGACCATCTCTCTGAAAGGCGCACAGCCCGACGATTTCACCTTTGTGTATGGCTATCCGGGCACAACGCAGGAATATCTCACCTCCTATGCCATCGACAGAATCGCCAACTACGAAAACCCCGCATCCATTGCCATTCGCGGAAAGCGCTTGGAGATTTTTCGCAAATATATGGCGCAAAGCAAACTCATCCGCATTCAATATGCTTCCAAATATGCAGGCATCGAAAATTATTACAAGAAAATGATAGGCGAAAGCAAAGGCGTGGCGCGCACCGACATCATCGCGCAGAAGCAGACCTTAGAAACGCAGTTCAAGGCATGGGCAGAGGCTGATACGGCGCGCGCAGCCCTCTATGGCTACCTCATCCGCGACTTCAAAAACCTCTATGCCACCTATGCCGCCAACACCCTCGCCATGAAATACCTCACCGAGGCAGGCATGGGAATAGAAGCCGTGCGCTATGCTTCCAATTTCGAGAAATTAGCTCAACTGAGCCAGGGCAAGAAGGAAAATGATGAGGAGCTGACCAAATATCTCGATAAATTGAAGACGGGCGCGGAAGGATTTTTCAAGAACTACGACGCCCGCATAGACCGCGAGGTGATGGGCGCGGTTTTAGACCTATATTATAAAGGTATAGACACCGCCTTTTTGCCGCGCGAGTTGGTGAAGGCGGCGCAAATCTATAAAGGGGATTTTGCCCGCTATGCCGATGAGATGTTCAGCCGCTCTATGTTGGTGGACAAGGCGAAACTCCTGCCTTTCTTGGCTTCCTACAAACCCTCCATGAGCAAAAAACTTACCAACGATGCCGCCTATAAGCTCTCTTTGAGCATTTATGACTTTTATCGCAAGGTGTTGCAGCCCAAAAACAACGAATTTCAGACACAATCGGGCGCTTTGTATCGTGTGTATATGAAGGCTTTGATGGCGATGCAGCCCCAAAAGAAGTTTTATCCCGATGCCAACCTCACCCTGCGCGTGGCGTATGGAAAAGTGAGTGGCTACATTCCCCGCGATGGGGTGGAGTATAAGTATTTCACTACGTTGAAGGGCGTGATTGAGAAGGAGGATTCCACCGTGTATGATTACACCGTTGACGACAAACTGAAAACCCTCTATCGCACCAAAGATTATGGTGACTATGCCGACCGCGACGGCTCCATGCATTTGGCTTTCATCGCCACCAATCATACTACGGGCGGCAACTCGGGCAGCCCCGTGTTTAATGCACAAGGGGAGTTGATTGGCATCAATTTCGACCGCGTGTGGGAAGGAACCATGAGCGATTTGGTGTTCGAGCCGGCTATGTGTAGAAACATTTCCCTCGACATACGCTATTGTTTGTTTATCATTGATAAATATGCAGGCGCACGGTGGTTGGTGGATGAAATGACGGTGGTGAAATAGGAGGGAGGTTGATTTTTGATTTTGGATTTGAGAATTTAGATTTTAGAATTGAGGGTTTTTTACCACGGAGAAAATAAGAAGTTTAAGGAGTGATGCAATAATATAATTATTGAATGATATAATGATATCAATTTCTATAATTATTTAAAAAACAATTAAAT
>CAIWVT010000633.1 GCA_903916135.1 uncultured bacterium | reverse complement strand
TGGAGGGAAGATGATTAATTGGTTGGAAATAGCAACCAATGACGGATTGAGTTTTGATGATTTTTGCGACTGGTTTAAGTTTAGATCAAATAAACCGATGGCAATCATTCACTTCACAGATTTCAGATATTGCGCATAATGACCAGGCCGGTTGCCGCTGCCACCGGTCTCAAATAAAATCAATGCTGGTTAAACCAGGTAGCGGTAACCGGCACATTATAGGAATTTATGGAAGTTCATTTTTTAACCATTAAAGCAGAAAAGATTTGTCAGTTCAATTCTAAAAATGAATGGGTAAATAAGGCTCAAAGTAGATTATCCGGATTTCCGATTGAGGAAAAAATAGTGTGTGTTGACAGAAATCACAATTGTCTCACAATAGGCCTAGATTTTAGAATTGCTGAAGAATATGGTTGTTATCCTGTAATCGCCTATAGATTGATCAGAACTAGTGAGGAATTTGAAAGACAATAGCACATTTATAAATTTTTTTCAGATATGAGTACAATTATTAAAATTCTTTCGTATGTTTGCAGTGCTTAATACAATTTACGTGGGCAGCGGATGCCCAAAACATACATTTGGGCTTTTTTTATTGTCCATATTTGATACCAATTATTGCGGTGTCGAACCCCCGTGCATAGACTGTAATGGTTTATGCGTCCACGTAAGTGTATTAAGCAACGGGAAAGGCGACACCGTTTTTTTGTTGCCTGTGGTTAAATGCTTAATACAAATGAGTACAAAAAGAAAATCTATGCCAATTCCTTTTGAAAAGGAAAGCATAACAGATTTACAATTCTACATTAAAGGTCAGCAAGACGTTGAGTTAGAACAATTCCGTCAAAACTTTAAGAAGTTACCCCGAAAAATCCAGTATCTAATAATCCGGCTGGTAAAAGAAATCATGAACGCAGAAAAATTAGGATTAACCGAATATGCGGATAAATTCAGTTGCATACTCGGTTTTTTCGATACTTTCTGTGTATTAAATTACTCGCCTTTTAAAATCAAAGGTTTTGTTAAACAACTTTATTTATAATTATATGGAAAAGTCAGATTTAATAATGTTCGCTGAAACAGTGAAGTATTCAGGGAATCAAATTTGGGTAAGGCCCATTTGCGAATTTTTCAATCTGGACGTTAAAAACCAATACAGCAAGATTAAAAAAGACCCGATTTTGGGTAAACTGTACGGAAAAAACAATACAGATTTAACAAATAATGAAAAACTGGTAGGAAAAAACACACCAGATTTGGGGGAAATTGACAATAATGGTAGAATTCTGCTCACAAAAAAGGGATTTGTGAGGTGGATTCAGATCATCAATTCCAATACTATCATAGATGATTTGCGCGATAAATTTATTTTATATCAATCATTGGTGATTGATTATATCTATGGCAGTTTTGAACGTGATGAACTGATAAAAGTCGATTACATAAGACTAAAAAAATTAAAACGATTGTATTCAGTTATTGGCCGGGAAATCCAACGTGTTGATGACCGAGTAAAGCTATACATGGATGCAAAGTTTTCACAATTGAGTTTACCTCTTGATGAAACCAAACAAATCAATGCTTAACTGATAATGATAGTGACGAAATTTTAAATCCAACTGTGGTGCTGAGCACCACAGTTGGAGCCGACACATCAAGAGGAGCAAAATTCAATTACATATAATGAACCGGCGCTAAACGCAGTTACGGAATATGGAAACAAAGAAGATAAATGAATCAGAATTGCGTTTAGCGCAACATTATATGCCGTTGATTTTGGATGCG
>CAIWVT010000632.1 GCA_903916135.1 uncultured bacterium | reverse complement strand
TATTATGATAAAATAAAAAAAGAATTTACTACCGGAGAAGCCTTAGCTTTTTTCATAGATAATCTTGCAGATCAATTATTTTTTACAAGAATAAGTGTATCGGATGATTTCAATGCGTTTAAAGTATTTGAAACATTAAATGCTCGAGGAGTTCAATTATCTGCAGCAGATCTATTAAAGAATTATTTGTTTTCGGTTGTTGACGATTCGCATCCTCATCAATCGGAAATCGAAGAATTAGAATTACTTTGGAGTAAAGTCGTGGGGAAATTAGGTAATAATAAATTTGAAGATTACTTACGTTATTTATGGAATAGTAAAAACAAAACTGTTAGAAAAACAGCTTTGTTTAAGGCAATCAGGAAAAGCATATCAGACAAAACTCAGGCATTTTCTCTTATCAGAGAACTCTACGATGTTGCTGATATTTATATGGCTTTTCAAAATCCTGAAGATGATTTATGGAAAGGGAAAAAGGAAATATCAGACGCCTTAGGTGAACTAAAGCTTTTCAATATCAAACAAACGCTTTCATTATTCATTGCCGCTTACAGAAATCTTGACGAGGGCGGATTTACAAAGTTGGTGAAAGCTTGTTCCGTAATTTCTTTTCGGTATAATATAATTGGTGGATTAAATCCAAATGAACAAGAAGAAATATACAGTGCAGTTGCACTAAACATAAACGAAACCAAGCACTTTAACCTTGATGATTTAAAAAATATTTACGTTTCAAATGATAACTTCGAAACTTCTTTTTCGAATAAACTTTTTAAAAACACATCAAGAAATCACAAGATTGTAAAATATATTTTCAGCAAATTAGAGAGATACAAGTATAAAAATGACATTCCTATGGAAAGTGATTTATATACAATAGAACACATTCTTCCTGAGAGTGCAGATGAAAATTGGGGTTCGTTTGACACGGAGGCAATCAACCGCTGTGTATATCGTTTGGGGAATCTTACGCTACTTGAAAAGAAGTTAAATAAAGAGGCAGATACTTTAAAATATGATGATAAATTGACTTTTTATAGTCAAAGCAATTGTAGATGGACGTCTGTTTTGGCAGATGAATTTAACGTTTGGAATGAATCTAATTTATCTGTTAGACAAAAAGAACTTGCAAAAGATGCGAAATCTGTTTGGCAGTTGCAATTTTAATGTTTATGTAAAATATACGCTAAAGGTTGAAGGAAACTCCCTGCATCCTCCACATCCTTATAGCCATTGCCTATCATGCACAACAACAATAAAACAATAGAACAATAGAACAATTCAACAATCAGTCCCGCACACGGACCTGTGAGGAGTGTCGGGATGACCCTAATCAACCATTCAACTTAATCAACCACTAACTCTTTTCTCACTCGGTTTTCCTTCAATAATCACGACAATCTCCCCCTTCAACACACGTTCGGCAATAGCCAAGCCTATTTCCGTCAAGGTGCCGCGCAAAATTTCTTCATGTATCTTGGTCAATTCGCGAACGATGACCGCTTGGCGTTCGCCACCAAAAAACTCGCTGCATTGTTGTATGGTTTTGTGAATACGATGGGGCGATTCGTATAATATAATGGTATGGTCCAACTGAGCCAAATAGGTGAGTCGGGTTTGTCTGCCTTTTTTGTGAGGCAGAAAACCTTCAAAGAAAAACGTATCGCAGGGTATGCCCGACACCACCAAAGCAGGGACAAAAGCCGTGGCGCCCGGAAGACATTCTACCTCAATACCCGCCCGAACACATTCGCGCACCAAAAGAAATCCCGGATCGGAAATCCCCGGAGTGCCCGCATCGCTAATCAGCGCAATGGTTTCGCCAGCTTCGATGCGATGCAAAACCGTGTCTAATTTCTTATGCTCATTAAACTGATGGTAGGCATATAATTTTGTCGGAATGTCATAATGTTTCAGCAGCACACTGCTTGTGCGAGTGTCTTCGGCTAAAATCAAATCGGCTTCTTTCAAGATGCGTAAAGCCCGTAGGGTAATATCTTCTAAGTTTCCAATCGGTGTTGGGACAATATAAAGTTTTGACATGATGAAGTTTTAATTCGACAAAAATACTCTTTTTCTAAAAATTTTGGTGTAAAGATATACATATTATCGCTTTATTTTAGTTATAAAGATTTATCTTTGCAAAAATTATTTAACCGATTCTAAAACAAATTATATAGTATGCGTAAAATCAATATGGTTGACCTGAAAAGTCAATACGAAAAAATTAAACCCGAAATAGATGCTGCCGTGATTGAAGTGATGGATTCCACTGCATTTATCAATGGACCCGCGGTCAACAGATTTCAAAAAAACCTTGAGACGTATCTTGGTGTAAAACATGTTATCCCTTGTGCCAATGGCACCGATGCTCTTCAAGTTTCGATGATGGCGTTGGGTTTGCAACCCGGCGATGAGGTAATCACCACGTCATTCACCTTTATAGCTACCGCAGAAGTCATAGCCTTGTTGGGATTGACACCTGTTTTGGTGGATGTTGACCCTGACACTTTCAATATAGATCCGAAAGCTATCGAACGTGCCGTAACACCAAAAACCAAAGCGATTGTCCCTGTTCATTTGTTCGGACAAGCTTCCGATATGGAAGCTATCATGGACATTGCTGAGAAATACCATCTGCACATCATTGAAGATAACTGTCAGGCAATAGGTGCCGATTATTTCTTTAAAGATGGCACGAAGAAAAAAGCGGGAACTATCAGCATAGTGGGCTGCACATCTTTCTTCCCTTCGAAAAACTTAGGATGTTATGGCGATGGTGGGGCTGTGTTTACCAATGATGATGATTTGGCATTGAAACTCCGTCAAATTGTGAATCATGGTATGACCGTTCGGTATTATCATGATATGATCGGCGTGAATTCACGTTTGGATAGCATCCAAGCAGCTATTTTGGATATCAAACTAAAGCATCTTGACGAGTATATCGCTCAACGCCAAAAGGCAGCCGATTTCTATGATAAGGCTTTTGCAAATCATCCTAAATTAAAGACGCCTGCACGATTCAAAAACTCCAATCATGTGTTTCATCAATATACTTTGGTTACTACTGACGTGGATAGGTTTAAGTTGGTAGAGTTTTTAGCAACTAAAGAAGTCCCTGCCATGATTTATTATCCCGTTCCTTTACATCTGCAAAAAGCCTATCTCGACCCGCGCTACAAAGAGGGTGATTTTCCCGTAACAGAAATGTTGTGCAAAACAGTTTTCTCACTGCCAATGCACACCGAGCTTGATGAAGAGCAATTGCAGCACATCACTTCGTCGGTATTAGAATTTATTAATCAATAACACATCGAAGATTCTTTGGTTATGGAAAAAACATATTTTGCACACGAAAGCGCTATTGTTGATTCGGGTTGTATTATTGGCAACGGAACCAAGATATGGCATTTCACGCATATCATGTCGAATTGCGAGATTGGCGAAAACTGCAACATCGGACAAAATGTGGTGGTGTCGCCCGGGGTGGTTTTGGGCAGCAATGTGAAAATCCAAAATAATGTTTCGCTCTACACGGGCGTTATCTGCGAAGACGATGTGTTTTTAGGTCCTTCTATGGTTTTTACCAATGTGATTAATCCGCGCAGCGCTGTGATTCGCAAAGATCAATACATGAAGACCATTGTGAAAAAAGGAGCGTCTATCGGTGCCAATGCCACCATCGTTTGTGGACATAATATTGGCGAATACGCTTTCATCGGCGCAGGTGCCGTTGTAACCAAAGAGGTTCTGCCTTTTGCCTTGGTGGTCGGAAATCCCGCCAAACAAATCGGTTGGATTAGCGAATTTGGTCATCGTTTGCATTTTAATGCGGAAGGCGTTGCAGAATGTGAGGAAAGCCATGACAAATATAAGTTAGAAAATGGCAATGTTTCAAAAATATAAACCATGAAAAGACTATTGATAGTACCTATTTTTCTCGCGCTCATTATTTTCACCCGTTGTGCTAAATCTGGGTGTGATAATTGTAAAATCATGAAGGAAGAATATTGCAGAGCCATGCACGACATGAATTGCAATAGTGCATTTTTGACAACAAATATGGACAATCTCCTGAAAGCATGTGGAAAAAGCGATGCGGAAAGTTATCGTGATTCCGCAATTTTAAATTGCACAAATGGAACATTAACCTGTACCTCTTGTGAATAAACCTAAACTATTATGGTGAAAATTAAATCAGAAAATAAAAAAATAAAATTCGCGGTGGTTGGCTGTGGTCACATTGGCAAACGTCATGCCGAGATGATTGTGCGCAATCCCGAAGCCGAATTGATAGCCCTCTGCGACATAAAACCCAAAGCGGAATTGGGAATAGAAGCGTTTGATGTTCCTTTTTTTAGAACTATTGAAGAGATGCTTGCAGCCGGTTTGGATATAGATGTGGTGAACGTTTGCACGCCTAACGGTTTGCATGTGGACCATACCTTTAAATCCTTGAATGCTTTCAAACATGTGGTCTGCGAAAAACCTATGGGTTTAACCAAATCATCGGTTGAGCAAGTCATTTACAAAAGCCTGCAAGTGTCCAAACATCTCTTTTTAGTGATGCAAAATCGTTATTCACCCCCATCTGTGTGGATAAAAGATGTCATCGAAAAAAAGATATTGGGCGACATCTATCTGGTGCAACTGAATTGCTATTGGAATCGGGACGAACGCTATTATAAAAAAGGAAACTGGAAGGGCGATCAAGCCTTAGATGGCGGCACTTTGTTTACCCAATTCTCGCACTTCATTGACATCATGTACTGGCTCTTTGGCGATATTGATAACATCCAAGGCGTTTTTGCCGACAACAATCATCAAGACCTTACTGATTTCGAAGATTCAGGTTTTGTAAACTTCAAATTCATCAACGGCGGTATCGGCTGTTTGAACTATTCCACCTCGGTGTGGAATCAAAATCTCGAAAGCAGCATCACCATGGTCGGCTCCAACGGAACCATAAAAATTGGCGGGCAATACATGAACGAGATAGATTATTGCCATATCAAAGACTATACACTCCCCGAAATTGCCGCCGCAAACCCTGCCAATGACTACGGCGCTTACAAAGGATCTGCCGCAAACCATCATTTTATCATCGAAAATGTGATTGAAACATTGAAAGGCAGAACAAGCATCACCACCAATGCCCTCGAAGGATTGAAAGTGGTGGAAATCATCGAGCGAATCTATGCCGTTCGCGATATAAACTTTAAAAAACAAAAATAATATAAATAGCACATCATGAATCTTTACGAACAATTATTAGCAAAACAAACAAAATTATCCGTCATCGGATTGGGATATGTTGGATTGCCTATTGCATTGGAGTTTGCAAAAAAAATTCAGGTTATAGGTTTCGACATAAAAGAGGATCGCGTTGAAATGATGAAGAACAATATGGACCCGAGCGAGGAGCTTCCTGCTTCGGCTTTCGAAGGATGCGATATTCTTTTCACCGCAAAAGTTGACGACCTGAAAGAAGCCACCTTCCATATTGTAGCCGTGCCTACACCGATTGATAATCATAACCTGCCCGATTTGAAACCTTTGTTGGCAGCGACACGCACCGTGGGGAAAGTATTGAAAAAAGGCGATTACGTCGTGTATGAATCCACCGTGTATCCGGGCTGCACCGAAGAAGATTGTATCCCTATCTTGGAAGAGGTATCAGGATTAAAATTCATTGAAGACTTCAAGGTAGGCTTTTCTCCCGAACGCATTAACCCGGGCGACAAAGACCATACCATTACTACCATCACCAAAGTGGTGTCGGGCTGCGACGACGAATCCTTAGACATCGTGGCAAAAGTGTATGAACTCGTGGTGATAGCCGGAGTGCACAGAGCTTCCTGCATTAAGGTTGCCGAATCAGCGAAAATCATTGAAAACACACAGCGCGATGTGAACATTGCCTTGATGAACGAATTGTCTATCATTTTCAACCGTATGGGCATTAATACCTTTGAAGTGTTGGAAGCGGCAGGAACCAAATGGAACTTCTTAAAGTTCTACCCGGGCTTGGTAGGCGGACACTGCATAGGCGTTGACCCGTACTATCTCACCTATAAAGCCAAGGAGTTCCGCTATCACGCGCAGATCATAAATTCGGGGCGTTTTGTCAATGATTCTATGGGTTTTTATATTGCAAAACAAACAGTCAAGAAAATTATCGCCACAGGCAAAAATGTGTTGAGTTCGCGCATATTAGTGATGGGTGTTACGTTTAAGGAAAACGTCTCCGACATCCGAAATTCGAGAGTTGCTGACGTGGTGAGTGAACTGAAGACTTATGGATTAAACGTTGACGTGGTGGATCCTTTCGCCAATACAAAAGAGGTGAAACACGAATATGGCTTCGATATAGTGGAAAAACCAAGCGGAAAGTATGACGCTATTATTGTTGCCGTTTCCCATAACGATTATGCTGACTTACAGCAGGAATATTTCTTGAACTTGGCAGCCGAAAAATGTATTTTGGTTGATGTGAAAGGTATCTTTCGCGGAAAAATAATTGGCTTAGCCTATTGGAGTTTATAAGCAATGAAGATACTGGTAACCGGAGGCACGGGATATATTGGCGCTCACACCATCGTTGAGCTACAGCAACACGGATTTGAAGTCGTTATTGCCGACAATTTATCCAATTCCTTTGCCGATGTGGTGGATGCCATCAAAGAAATCACTGCTATCCGACCTGTGTTTGAACAAATAGATTTAGCAGATGCAGCTCAAACCAAAGCGTTATTCGCGAAACATCCCGACATCGTCGGAGTCATACATTTCGCCGCCTTCAAAGCGGTGGGCGAATCCACCAAGCTGCCGCTCAAATATTATCATAATAACCTGTTTTCGCTGGTGAATCTGTTGAATACGATGCAGGAATTTGATGTCAACACCCTCGTGTTTTCCTCATCGTGCACCGTATATGGACAACCGGAAACCCTTCCCGTGGACGAGAAAGCTGCTATTCAGAAAGCTTTATCGCCTTATGGCAACACCAAACAAATTGCGGAGGATATTATCTCCGATACCATCAAAGCAAGCCCACTGAAGGCTATCATGCTGCGATATTTCAACCCCATTGGAGCACACGAGTCGGCTTTGATTGGCGAATTGCCCATCGGCATCCCAAATAACCTCGTCCCGTTCATCACCCAAACCACCATCGGAAAACGCGATTGTTTGCAGGTGTTTGGAAACGATTACGACACCCCCGACGGTACATGTATCCGCGATTATATTCACGTGGTGGATTTGGCAAAAGCACATGTATTGGCTCTTTCGAGATTGATGGAGAAAAAGAATGATGCGCCCTGCGAAGTCTTTAATCTGGGCACCGGCACGGGATATTCTGTTTTGGAAGCCATACAGGCTTTCGAACGCGTTTCAGGACGAAAACTAAATTATAAAATCGTGGAACGTAGGGCGGGAGATGTAGAAAAAATTTGGGCAGATACACATTTAGCCAACACAGTCTTGGGATGGAAAGCCGAAAAAGGACTCGACGACATGATGCGCTCTGCCTGGAACTGGGAACTCAAATTATCTGAAAAGAAAAACTAAAAATATATTGTTATGAAAAAAACTGTATTAATAACCGGCGGAGCTGGTTTCATTGGCTCGCATGTGGTGCGCCTTTTTGTCAATTCCTATCCCGATTACACCATTGTCAACCTCGACAAACTCACCTACGCGGGCAACCTCCAAAATCTCACCGATGTGGAAAACGCCCCAAATTATACCTTTGTTAAAGGCGACATCACCGATGGCGAGTTCATTCAAAAGCTCTTTCAACAATATCAATTCGATGGCGTCATCCATTTGGCGGCTGAATCCCATGTGGACCGCTCCATATCCAATCCTATGGAGTTTGTTACTACCAATATCATCGGCACAGTAACGCTGTTAAATGCTGCACGTGCTATTTGGAAAGACAATGAAACCGACAAACGTTTCTATCATATTTCCACCGATGAGGTGTATGGCTCGTTAGGGGAGGAGGGTTTCTTTGTTGAGGAAACCGCCTACGACCCTCGCAGTCCCTATTCCGCCTCCAAAGCAAGCTCCGACCATTTGGTGAGAGCCTATTTCCATACCTACGGATTGCCCATCGTGGTGTCCAATTGTTCCAACAACTACGGTCCTAACCATTTCCCCGAGAAGTTAATCCCCCTCATGATTCATAATATCATCACCAACAAGCCGCTCCCCGTATATGGAAAAGGCGAAAACGTCCGCGATTGGCTCTATGTGGTGGACCATGCGCGGGCTATTGACGTCATTTTTCATAAAGGTGTGAATGGCGAAACCTATAATATCGGCGGCTACAACGAATGGAAAAACATTGATTTGGTGCATCTGCTCTGCAAAATTATGGACGACAAATTGGGTAGAAACCCGGGCACATCGGCACAATTAATCACCTACGTGAAAGACCGCGCAGGTCACGATTTGCGCTATGCCATAGACTCCACCAAACTAACACGCGACTTGGGCTGGAAACCCTCCCTACAATTCGAGGAAGGCCTCGCTAAAACCGTGGATTGGTATCTGGCGAATTCAGCATGGCTCACCAACATCACGAGCGGCGACTACTTGAAATACTACGAACAACAATACAACCAACGTTAGATGTACGAATCTGCGTATCATACTGAGGATATTTCCCAAAGCAGTTTCTTGGTTACGGGAGGTGCCGGTTTCATTGGCTCCAACATCGTGGAATATTTAGTGAAGCATCGCGCTGACTCCATACGCATTTTAGACAATCTTTCTACAGGTTTCAAACACAATATAACTCCTTTCTTGAGCCTTCCCAACGTGGAATTTATAGAGGGCGACATCGTGGATGCTGCGCAATGCCTGCAAGCCTGTAGAGGCATAGATTATGTGATGCACCAAGCCGCATTGGGTTCGGTGCCACGCTCCATCAAAGACCCGATTGCCACCAATCAGAACAATGTGGTTGGTTTC
>CAIWVT010000631.1 GCA_903916135.1 uncultured bacterium | reverse complement strand
AGCCCCACCCGCAAACTCACCGGCGCTAAGGTCATCAAAAAGGATAGCGTCGGCTTGCTCACGGCAACGATAATCGCTTATCGCAGCCCCACCCGCAAACTCACCGGCGCTAAGGTCATCAAAAAGGATAGCGTCGGCTTGCTTACGGCATTGATAATTGCTTATCAAAGCCCCACCCGCAAACTCACCGGCGCTAAGGTCATCAAAAAGGATAGCGTCGGCTTGCTTGCCGTACCGATAATTGCTTATCGACAGGGCGTCGGCAAACTCACCTTCGCTAAAATAATTTATAAAAATAGCGTCGGCTTGCTTACGGCAACGATAATTGCTTATCGCAGCCCCACCCGCAAACTCATCGGCGCTAATAGTGTTCATCGAAAAGCCTTCCATACCTAAAACCATCATCAAAAAGATAGTCATCACAGCCTTGTGAATAAGCGTCTTTTTGAAATCAATATGTTTAAGTGAGGTTGTCATTTCGATATTTTTAAGTCAGCAAATCAAAAATCTTCCAATAGTAGTATTACATGTAAAAGAGTAATTGAGGTGCTTTATGTTTTCTTAGTTTTTTTTATTTTATACCTTTATATTATAGAGTGCATTATTAATTAAGTACCATTTACTATTTCGCTCAATCATATTTACCAAACAATCAGTCTTTTGTTTTTATATAAACTTTGAATTGTATAGAACAAAAGTTAGTTTTAGCATTTGAAAATTCACTTGATTCGTGAAGTCTAATTTTTATTACGTTTCCAAAAGTAATGAGGAAAACAGTAATTCAAAGTATCGAAATAACACGAATAAAAAGTTGGTAAAAGTAAATAGATATCTCAACGCGTCGTGTAGGAAAACTCTGATTTTCGTGTAGGACAATTCTGATTTTTGTGTAGGACAATTCTGACACAACAAATTTTGATATATTCTGAAGAGATTTTCTCTATCACAAAAGTCCCAATCACAAATTTCCTCAACATCAAATTGCATCTTCTAAATTAAATGATTTGCGCGCTTATTGTAAAAGCCAAACAAAGCAACCTCATCGTGCCAATACAAATTAACCACTTAAAGTTATACCATCACATACTGTATTTTGGTCTAAAATCAATTTAGTATCATGCCGATAGAGCAACTGTTAGAACTATTACAGATACTGTATCGGTATTAAAAATCACAAAGATCAAATCAAAAGTCACTTCTATCTTTTTCTTATAGGATGTAGTATGAAATTTTTCAAAGCCAAAGCAAATAACTTCGCACTTTTAATCAGTAGTTTGCAATCTGTAACCATTTTCTCTAAAAGATTCCCCGAATCATCTTGCAAGCCTTTCTCATTTTTATTATAGCATAAAAGAGTCATACCTTATATTATAGATGTTTAAAAATCCTGTAAAAACACACATCATTTTCAATGCTTTTCAGGCATAAATAGAAATCTTAACGAATTCTGATATTTATTTTAAAATTTTTATCGTTGGTATTAAAAAAAATTGTAGGTTTGATGCGACAAATTAAACAGGTATTATGGAAACTAAAGGTGTTGATTTTTATGTAGATGCGGCAAATCGTTCTGCACAATGGCATAAAAAATATATAGCGAATATGAAAAAATGTCGCTTTGATACGATTGCAGTGCATGGAATTTACTCCATGCAAGAGGCTCTCGACTTTAATCAAGGCTCGATTATCGAGCCAATTTACATGTCAAGCTCGCAAGCATATCGCGATTCGGATGAGATGGAAGCCGCTTTGGGATACAAAATTCCCACATGGTGCTATTCGCGTATTGCTAATCCAAGTATGTATTATTTTGAAGGAGCTATGGCTCTTTTGGAAGGATATGGTGCTGACATTGAAACATCATGTTGCGCCACATCATCGGGTATGGCAGCAATACAAAGTGCGGTGGATCCTTTCCTATGCGTGGATGCAAAGAATCCGAATCAAAAGATGAACTTTGTTGCTACTTGCCAGCTATATGGAGGTACGTTCCAGCAGTTTGGTGTCCGCAAAGATCAGGAGAAAAACATTGAATGGCGAAAAGTAGTCAATTCAAATAATATAGATGAATGGGCATCGAAGATAGATGAGAATACTCGTTTCATTTATGGTGAAATGCCAAGCAATCCCTCACAAGCATTTTTTGATTTAAAGAAAGTTGTTGAGCTTGCACATTCTCATGGCATCCCTGTCATAATTGATTCCACGGTGGCAACTCCTGCGCTATTGCGTCCTTTGGCTTTGGGAGCCGACATTGTGATTCAATCAGCAACAAAAACCATTACTTCAAGCGGACTTGGCATAAGTGGTGCAGTTATTTCCCGCAAGAACATCATATCGCGTTTTGGTTCTGATGAAATGAAAGCCGACTTTGCAGGATACATCAAATTGCTTCCGAATAGAGATAATGGTCCCAACATCTCACCCATGAATGCTATGATGACACTGAACGACATGAGAACCTTGCGTTCTAAAGTGGATATGTTTAGCCGCAATACAATGAAAGTGGCGCAATTCCTTGCGCAACATAAACACATTGCACAGGTGGATTATTTAGGACTTGAATCCCATCCACTACATCAGCTTGCGTCGGAATATCTTTGGCTTGTGGATGCAGAATATGACGACCTTTATGAAAAACCAGTGAATCGCTATGGGCACCTTATGTCGTTTCATATTAATGGTAATGCTCAGGCTACACGCGATGTTTTTGATGGATTTCAACGCATTTGGCGTGCCACCGACTTGGGCAGAATTAAATCTGTAGCCACCATTCCTGCCATATCAACCCATTCGCAGCAAGGCGAAGAAGGGCGAAAGCTAGCCGGAATTCCTTCGAATCTCATTCGCTTATGTGTGGGTGGTGAACATCCCGATGATGTTATTGCCGATCTCGACCAAGCATTATCTGTGCTTGATGGAAAGAAAATATTTGTAACTTCGCCCGAATACTCTGCAGGAGGAGCTTCTTCGGCTTCACTTCGAAATAAATAAATACAATAAATATATTAAATACATAAAATTATGAAACACAACATTGCATTAATTGGTTTTGGTACCGTAGGTCAAGGTATCAGTGAGATTCTTTTGAGTAAAAAGAAATATCTGAAAGATACGTACAAATTTGAATTCGAAATTGTGGCTGTGGCAGATTTCGCTTATGGGAATTGTTATAATCCCGATGGGCTTAATGTGAAACAGATGCTGAAGGAAGCTATAGCTAAAAAGAAATTTACAAAAGATCTTTATAAAGAAGATACGCTTTCGTTAATTAAAAATTCGAATGCTGACATCGTTTGCGAACTAACATATACCGATCTGACCACCGGTGGTCCGGCTATTGACCATGTGAAAGCAGCATTGAGTTCGAAGAAACATGTGGTAACAAGCAACAAAGGTCCTGCTGCATTAAAATATCAAGAGTTTAAGAAATTAGCCGACAAGAACGGCGTGAAGTTTTTGATTGAAGGCACTGTGGTTGCTGGCACACCTATCATCAACCTGACACGCGGTCCGTTGGCAGGATGCGAAATCACCAAGATTAAAGGCATCTTGAATGGCACTACCAACTATATGCTTACCGAAATGGAAAAAGGTATGGACTATGCTTCTGTGTTGAAGGTGGCTCAAGACCTTGGCTATGCCGAAGCTGACCCTACGGGCGATGTGGAAGGGTTTGATGCCAGAGGCAAAGTATGTATTTTGGCAAATGTGGTGATGGGTGCTCCGTTGAAGATAGCTGACATCGCCTGCAAAGGTATCACCAAAATTACTCCTAAAGACATCGAAAAAGCAAAGAAAGAAGGCAAACGTTGGAAGTTGATTGGCTGCGTGGAAAAGAAAGATGGCAAAGTAACCGGCTCGGTGAACCCCGAAATGGTTGAACTCAGTCATCCATTAGCGGGAGTTATGGGT
>CAIWVT010000630.1 GCA_903916135.1 uncultured bacterium | reverse complement strand
TCTTTAGCAAATTGCTCATCATAGAGTCCTTTTTTTCCTTGAGTCTTATAAGTTTGAATCTTCATCTTTTTGGTATTTTATTTTATGCAAATATACGACTAATTATTTGAATAACTATATATTAAATTATAGAACTCCCCTGAAGATTCTCTTCGTTTTGTTTCCTCTTTGTGGGCGGAGCCTGATGGCGTTTGTGCTAGAGTGAAGTTGCCTTTTGCCACTCCATGGCGCAGCATAATGATAGCCCGAAACCCGGGAGGATTGATAGAATCGCATTTAATTCAAAACCTCAATGAGCCTTGCGTCCTTAAAGATGTGTCGTGGATAAAACCCATGAAATTTATTGGAATATGGTGGGGGATGCACACAGGCAGATATACTTGGTTTGCGGGACCAAAACATGGGGCAACCACTGCAAGAGCAAAACAATATATTGATTTTGCAAAGAAGCACCATTTGGGAGGTGTGCTTGCCGAAGGTTGGAACAAAGGTTGGGAAACTTGGGCTGCGGGGCTTGTTCACAAGCAGGATTTCTCAACAGCTTATCCCGATTTTGATTTGAAAGCAGTGGTGGATTATGCAAAGGCAAATCAAATTGAATTTATTTCGCATCACGAAACGGGCGGGAATATTCCTGAATACGAAAAGCAAATGGACTCTGCTTTTGCTTTGTGCCACAAGTTGGGAATTCATTATCTGAAAACAGGTTATGCCGGCACCATCATCCCAAAAGGCTATCATCATCATGGACAATATATGGTTCGACATTTCCAAAGAGTAGTTGAATTGGCAGCGAAATATCAAATCATGTTGGATGTTCATGAGAGCATTAAACCCACAGGCATTGACCGCACCTTCCCCAATTTGATGTCGCAGGAAGCAGGTCGGGGCAATGAGTGGAATGCCACCTACAAAGCAAGCCCTGCAAATCATGCTGCTACCTTACCATTTGGACGTTTCCTTGCAGGTCCTTTTGATTATACTCCGGGCATTTTCCATATTATCCATACCCCTGAGATGAATAAACGTTTGTATTGTACGCTCACGAATCAATTGGCAATGTATGTTGTGTTCTACAGCCCCATGATGATGGTGTCGGATATGATTGAGAATTACGAAAACAAGCCTGCTTTTCGTTTTATTGAAGAAGTGCCCTGTGTTTGGGACGAAACTCATGTTGTGGATGCAGTGATAGGAGATTATGTCAGCATTGCCCGCCGCAGTGGAGACAAATGGTTTGTTGGAAGCCTTTGCGATGAAAACAATTACCTAATAAAAATCCCTTTGAGTTTTCTGGATATAGGGAAACCGTATCTTGCTACCATTTATTGCGATTCCATCACAACCGACTGGGAAAAGAATCCCGAAGCTGTTGAAATTGAAACGTATCAAATCACTTCGACCGATACCATCTATGCAGCATTATCGAAAGCAGGAGGGCATTGCATCAGTATTAGACCAAAGTATGCCAATGAAAGTTCTGTTTATCCTACCATCAAGACATACAATTTGTCCTCCACAGCAAAAATGAATGTTTTCAAAAAGTTAAAAACTTATGGTGACAATCATATCAGCCATTTGGCAGTGAGAAAGCCTGTTAAACTCCTTACCATGTATAGCAACACCTATCCTGCTTCTGGGAATAATGCCCTCACCGATGGCATACGCGGCATGCTTAATTATTCCATGGGGAATTGGCAAGGATATGAAGGCGCAGATATGGATGCCACCATTGACCTTCAACAAACGACTTCGATACATAAAATTACAGCAGGATTTCTCAGCGATCCCGGCAGTTGGATATTTCTACCAAAGCAGGTTGAATTTTATGTTTCTACTGATGGAAAGAAATTTACCTTCTTAGACAAACAAACGCTCCCAACTGCAAAACCTTCCGATTTAAACACCATCGCCATAAAGGATGTTGCGTATGCTTTTAATCCCATGAAAGTACGTTATATTAGAGTAAAAGTAACTGCCATAATTAACTGCCCTGAATGGCATTCCGGCAAGGGAAACAAAGCATGGTTGTTTAGCGATGAAATTATTGTAGAGTAGTTATTGAGTTAATTGGGTTGATTGAGTTGATTGATTTATACTAAGCTGTGCGAAGTTTGCAACTTCGCACGTATTAATCAATAGTTATTAACTGTCAGTCAAGCAGGTTTGGTTCTTTGAGCTTGGGTCTCTGTGTATCTCCAAATCTCTATGTATCTCTATGTAGGGTCTGCTGAAAAACATTTTTCCTATTGGTATTAAGCTATTTATAGCTATATTTGCACAAATTAATGCAAGGGAATAT
>CAIWVT010000629.1 GCA_903916135.1 uncultured bacterium | reverse complement strand
GGTAGAAGGTAGAAGGTAGAAGGTAGAAGGTAGAGGGTAAAAGGTAAAAGGTAGAATGTAAAAGGTAGTAGGTAATAATAAGTAATAAAGTAATGGCAAAAATACTAATAATAGACGACGAAAGAAGTATCCGCAGTACGCTGCGGGAGATATTGGAGTATGAAAAGTATCAGATTGATGATGCCGCAGATGGCATGGAAGGTTTGCAGTTTGTTGATAAAGAAAAGTATGATGTGATTTTGTGCGATATCAAAATGCCGAAGATGGACGGGATGGAGGTGTTGAAAGCCATACTGCAAAAGACAGATACGCCTGTTATCATGATATCCGGTCATGGTAATATTGATACCGCTGTGGAAGCTATTAAGATTGGGGCATACGATTATATTGCCAAGCCCTTGGACTTAAACCGTCTTTTGATTACGCTACGTAACGCTCTTGACAAATCTACTTTGATTACGGAGACTAAAGTGCTGAAGAAGAAAGTGAGTAAGAATTGGGAAATGATAGGTGAATCGGCTGCTATCAAGCGTATCAAAGATATGATTGAACGTGTGGCGCCTACCGATGCACGAGTGTTGATTACAGGGGAGAATGGCACGGGCAAAGAATTGGTGGCACGTTGGTTGCATGAGAAGAGCCATCGCGCGGGACAGACCTTTATTGAGGTGAATTGCGCTGCCATCCCCTCGGAATTGATAGAGAGCCAACTGTTCGGGCACGAGAAGGGTTCGTTTACGTCTGCGATTAAGCAACGCAAAGGGGATTTTGAGCAAGCTGACGGCGGCACGATATTTTTAGATGAAATTGGAGATATGAGTCTTTCGGCGCAAGCGAAAGTGTTGCGGGCTTTGCAAGAGAATAAGATTACACGAGTGGGAGGCGAAAAAGATATTCCCATCAATGTGCGCGTTATTGCGGCAACCAATAAGAACATGGAAGAGGAGATTCGGTTAAAGAATTTCCGGGAGGATTTGTATCATCGTTTGAGTGTGATTTTGATTGAAGTGCCCTCGTTGAATCAACGGGTAGATGATATTCCTTTGTTGGTGGATTATTTTGTAACAGAGATATGCCAAAGCCAAGGACAACCATTGATGAAGGTGAAACCGGATGCCATCGCAGCCTTGCAAAAGATAGAATGGACGGGCAACATCCGCGAGTTGCGTAATGTGGTGGAACGTTTGATTATCTTATGCGATAAGGAAATAAAGGCGGATGATGTGCTGATGTATGCGCATCCGCTGAAACACGGACGAGTTTAGAGTTCGGAGTTCATAGTTCAGAGTTCGGAGTTCAGAGTTCGGAGTTTGGAGTTTGGAGTTTATTTAGAGTTTTTAGGTATGCAGGTTGCAGGTTTCCGGCTTCGAGGAGGGAAAGGTAAGGGGCGAGATTCAATAGTAAAATATGGGGTGGGATAACATCGGTTGGCAGGGTGAATAATCAGATTTTCGGAAGAAATAAATCGGTTGCCGAAGTGAATAATTCGGGTGTCGAAATCAATAATCAAGGTGTCGAGAGTAATAATCAAGGTGTCGAGAGTAATAATTAAAGTGTCGAGAGTAATAATCAAGGTGTCGAGAGTAATAATCAGGGTGTCGAGGGTAATAATCAGGGTGTCGAGAGTAATAATCAAGGTGTCGAGAGTAATAATCAAGGTGTCGAGAGTAATAAACAGGGTGTCGAGAGCAATAATTAAGGTGTCGAGAGTAATAAATGGTGTTTTGGGGTGGAGGATTGGTTGGATGATTAAAGTGCCCGGGGATAGCCAAGTGGCTCGCGCGCAAGGGATTGGAACGGAAAGCCCACAGGGGCGTTATTCAGCCCCGAGGACTTGGAGAGTAAAGCCCGACCCGACGAAGGAGGGATGCGCCCAAAGGTAAATGGTAAAAGGTAAAGGGTAAAGGGTAAAGGGTAAGATCCAAGATCCAAATCCCAAGATCCAAATTCCAAGAGTGCCACTACGAACCCCGACACTGCGGGTGCGGGACAGGTTACGAATGTGCGAATTACTAATACCAAGGTTAAAATCTATAATCAAAAATCTCAAATCTAAAATTCTTAATGTTTCATTGCGCTCTCCGCATCTCCGTGTTCAATTCTCTCAATGCTATTACACGGAGATACACGGAGAAGACACGGAGTTTCACGGAGAAAAAAATGAGCTTCATGAATCAACCCAAAACTCATCTTAAATCAACAATTGTATATCTAAATTCTCAAATCATAAATCTAAAATCAATACTCTCCTTCGGGTTCGGCGAAGTTGTTGCGGTCGTCTTTTTTCTTCATGCCGAAAGCATAACGGATGTTGATGCCAAAGCGTTGGTTGTCCATGTATCGGTCTCCATAAGTGCTTATTTGACCTTGTTGTAGGGAGAATTTTGTTAGCATGGTGTGGAAAATATCGCGGGCGTTGATGGTGATGGTGAGTTTCTTTTTAAACAAGGTTTGGGAGATGCCCATGCCTACTCCACCGAAGTTTTTTAGGACATAGAAGTTCTGATTGCCATTGACCATCATGAATGCCATCAAGGTGATTTTGGTTTGTTTGAAGAGATTGAGGGAATGGAAGGTGAATAAGCGCCAACTGCCACGCTTGAAGGTGAAGTCCTGATTCTCATATATACCTTTATAATTCGAGTAGTTGTATTGGGCGCCCAAGGCAAAGAAATATTTTTTGCCGGGAGGGATGCCTATCATCAAGCGGAAATAGGATTCGGTGTTTTTGCCTAAGTTGTCGAAAGTGCGGATGGCAATCTTGTTTTGGGTTTTATCGCTATATACCACGCTGGAAAAGATGTCTTTGGTGTAGTTTTGTCCGAAAGCCAAGACGGGCATGTCGTCGAAGCTGATGTTGATTTCATAATTGTCGGTGAACTGCGGTCGCAAGGCAGGGTTGCCCGTTTCGTATAATAATTCATCCACAAATTTGATGTAGGGATTGAGGTTTTGATAGTCGGGACGGGTGATGGTTCGGCGATAAATCAGATAAGCGGACAGTTTGATGCCTAATATCTTTGGTAAATCGCGCGTCAGATAAACATAGGGGAAGAAGTCAACGCGGTTGATTAAAAAGCTTGTGTCGGCAGGAATGCTTTGATGCCCACTCATATAGGTGTGCTCCATGCGAACGCCTGCTTTCAAGGTGAACCACTTGCCAAAGGTTTTGGAGGCTTGGGCATAGGCTGCATTGATGCTTTCCTGATAGTTGAAGGCATTGGTTCGGATGGTGTCAACTATGGAGGTTCCGTTTTGGTCTAAGAAATAATTTGATTGACTGCGGTAATCCTGATAGGTGCTTTTGATGCCCGCTTCCAACTTCCATTTGTGGGCAAATTGATAAGTTAAATCGGATTGAAATACCCCGTAGTGGCGCTGTTGTTTGTTTGTGCCATCGCCTTTGCGTTCAAATGTCAACGGGACAGTAAAGCTCGAGAGATAGTTTTGGGAGACATTGTTGTTGTTGAAACTATAGCTGAATTTGGTGTCTAAATTGGAACCGATGGTGTCGAATTTGCGGACGATGCCGATGTCTTGTTGTATATTTAAAAGCTTGGAATTGCTCGAGGTTGTGTTATCATATTGTCCGAGTAGCAATTCATCTATACCATTAATATTACTGTTGCTTAGTGCGGATGCTTTTGGCAAACTGCCATTCAACCTGCCGTCATAGGTCATGTTTACACGCTTGCCGGCATCGAAACTAATGCCGTAGCCGATGTAAGCTTGCTCGCTTTGTTGGTGACTTGTGGATGCTTGATGCAAAAGGGTATCTAAGGACAAAGTTCGGACGGAATGAATCTCCTCGAGCACTTCGTTGTGGTTGTAGTTTAAATTTAGATAAGAGGTTACTTTGTTTCCGCCATTGCTGATGTTGAAGCCTGCAAAGCGATTTCCATAGAAACCTTGACTCATGCCAATGCTGACGGAGCCTGTGCGACCAATTTTCACGCCTTTTTTCAAGACGATGTTGATGATGCCGCCCGAACTGCTTGCATCATATTTGGTGGAAGGGGTGCGCAAGACTTCAATCTGCTGGACACTGCCCGGGGGCAAAGAACGCAGGAGGGTGGCGATGTCCTCGTTGCTCATTTTTAGCTCGTTGCCATTGATTTGAATGGTTGCAGCCATGGTGCTGCTCAAATAGATGCTTCCATCCTGATCTACATAGAGTCCGGGGGTTTTTTCCAATACTTCTAAGGTGTTGCTGCTTGTGTTGATGAGCGGCACAGGGTCTATAATCATTTTGTCGTCTTCCTGACGGATGAGGGGGCGTTGGGCAGTGATGGTTGCCTCGCCGATGGTGATAGCATTCTCGTGTAAGTGATATTCAAATTTCTGATGATCGGTGGTTGCCGTGAGGGTGTCTTGTAGGGTGGCGAACCCGAGATAGCTGATTTTGATACGATAGGGAATATTCGGTTTGACATCGAGATGCAAGACACCCATTTGGTTGGTAATGTTGCTGACGGAAGATGAATCTTTGAGTTTGATGAGCTGGACCACAGCGCCCGGGAGTGTTTCGCCTGCGGGATTCTTGACGATTACGCTGATGGATTGGGCTAAGGAAATTGTTATGGATAAACAAAAGATGAGGATGATGGATATGAATAAATGGAAGGATGACTTCATGGAATAGCTAATTAAATAGGTAATGATTTTGAATTGATGTTGTAAAAATTACTTGTGGGAAGAGTTATTATTTGCAAAGGAAGTAAAACTTTTGGAAAGAAAAAAATAAAAGTGGAGTTTATTAATTGGAACGCGGATGACGCGAATTTTAATTAGGACGCTGATGACGCAGATTTGTATGATCCCGACACTACGTGTACGGGACAGGTTAGATGTGATTTTGGGCGGAGCCTAAAAGGATAGAATCGACTAAGGCACAGCCTTAGCCGAACGGGTTATTGTATTATTATTTTTTTGTTGCAAGTGCGTTTCTGTTCGTCTGTTGTCTGTACGAAATAAATTCCTGCTCTCATTTCTGCTTTATCTATTATAAGTTGTCTGCCTGTAAAGGTTAATGTTCTAATTACTTTCCCAAACAGGTCGGTTATTTTTATCGTAGTGTTCTTTTGTGTTTCGCCAAATTTAATTGTTGTTTGCGAAGTGAAAGGGTTTGGGAAAATTTCAAGTATTTCACTCTGTGATTTAATTTGACTATGTACTGATACAGTTAGGCTATCAGGAGAATTCCAACCACAATTATTATGCGGGTTTACTATTAATTTGCCAATAAACATATCTCCACCACCCATTTGAGTTAAGTGAAAAGTATCAAGGGTTATTGTTGGCGTATTCATCAAGAAACCTGCAACATATACATTAAGTGAATCGTCAACACCTGTTTCATAATTATATAAATAATCTCCAGTAGATTTGCTCCAAACACTATCGCCGGAAGTATTGTATTTAGCTATTGGTGTGTAAAGTTCTTCATTTCTATCTATGGTTATCCCTCCACCTATTGATACAGATTTTTTTGCCCATACGTTATTTCCATTGTAATCATATTTTGCTAGGTATGTTTCCGTAGTTGTTGTATTCAATGCTGTTAGGGAGGTAGTATCAAAATTCGCTGTCATAGAATAAAACCCCGTAATATAACTATTGCCGTAACTGTCAATGCAGATTCCTATACCTGCGTCTGCTCCGTTACCTCCTGCTTGTTCAGCCCAAATAACATTGCCTGAATTATCATATTTTACAATAAAAATATCGGAAGAATTCCAACCATCAATTGAAGCTGTCGCGTGAAATTCCAATGAATCAAAATGTACTGTTCCTTCAAATTCCCCTGTAACAAAACTATTCCCAGTGCTATCAACTGCTATTGAATAGTTATGAATGTCGTTTACACCGCCGCCTATCGCACTTGTTTTCTTTACCCATAGAATATTTCCGTTACTATCATACTTGCCTATAAATATTCCTGATTCGTAAAGTCCATTTGTAATTGTTATGGTATCAAAAGATAAAGTTGGAATACCAAAATCGCCTACGAAATATACATTACCATTATTGTCAACGCTTACACTATTACCATACACACCGTATGATTCCGCCCCAATTGAGTTCCGTACCCATACATTGTTGCCATTATTATCATACTTGGCTACAAATACATTTCCCTTATGGGTCGTTAGAGTTTGGTTTGTGTCGAATAAAGCTGAATCTGCTACATATCCTGTAATGTAACTATTACCATTATTATCAATGCAATTTCCTAAAGCACCATCATACCCTATTCCTCCAGCTTGTTTAGCCCATATCACATTACCGCAAGGATCGAATTTCGCAATAAATATATCATTTGCTCCCCTCGAATCAAATGTTATAGAATCAAATGTTATTAAGCCATAAAATATACCACATACATAACTATTTCCTTCTTTATCTACTTCTATTCCTCTTGCTTGTTGGGCATGACTATCACCAAATAACTTTACCCATTCCCATTGAGGTGCTTGTCCAAAAGCGTTTATGCTTAATAAAGCAATTACGATTGTTGTGTAAAGTTTTTTCATTTTGTTTGGTTTATATGTTCACTCTGTCTGTTTCAGCGGTAACGTTCGTTAGGTTGAGTCTTACAATTGCAACTAACTTATATATGTACACCTCAAACATCAAAAAAGTGCACACAATTTCCATTATTAGATTGCTTCGCCCAACTTTTTCATTTTCATGCTGTATAATATTTTTTACAAAGATACAAAATATTTCTTTTATGATGACATTTCAAAAGAAAACAAATTATCAAATGGTGATTTTATTTTACCCTCCTAAACCGGAGGTAGTTGGAAACTACCAATTACAAAGTTCGAAGTTGCAAACTTCGAACAGCAGACATGCATAAAGTTCGGAGTTGCAAACTTGGAACAATATGAACCATAACAGTTAAATATCTGCATTATACAAATTAAATTGGAGAGTAAATGGGAGCCAATGATGGGTGAATGAGAGGCAATGTTCCATGAATTTTATTAGATGGAGAGCAAATGGGAGGCAATGTTCCGTAAATGGGAGGCAATGTTCCGTGAATGAGAGCCAATGTTCCGTGAATGAGAGCCAATGTTCCGTGAATGGGAGCCAATGTTCCGTGAATGAGAGCCAATGTTCCGTGAATGAGAGCCAATGTTCCGTGAATGAGAGCCAATGTTCCGTGAATGGGAGCCAATGTTTCGCGAATGAGAGCCAATGTTCCATGAATGAGAGCCAATGTTCCGTGAATGGGAGCCAATGTTTCATGAATGGGAGCCAATGTTTCGTGAATGAGAGCCAATGTTTCGTGAATGAGATGAGATGAAAATGGGGAATGATTGAAGGGAGAATGCCTATCATCTCGTTTATCTAAAACCCCAGCCCTATCCTGAAACCATTCCCCATATTGCCTTTTGGAGTGAATCCAAAGACCCAGTCTATCCTCAGATAATAGGGTATCCTTAGCTTTGGGATGCCGATATGCTCAAGTCCGACATCCGCTTCAAAATAATTGTTTATCAAATCATTTTGAAGATAATGTATGCCCACCACTTCATGGAGTCTCAACTTCCTTATCCCAGGTATTTTGTTGAGTAGCCAGCCTCCGAAATGCTGTTCTGCATGTGCTTCCACATAATATAAATTGGTGGAATACTGATAGTAGGGCAGCAGATTAAAGCCTGTGATGTTCTGTCCTCTTCCGCTGGCGCTTATCACAAAACTTTCATTGTCAGCAGCCTCCTCTTTATCTTTCTTCAAGAAAATCGTCTGGTTGCCATTGCTGTGATGGTAATCCATAAAATACATCTTCCGCCTGTTGAAAAACACGCCATAATCTATCTTATACTTAAAATATCCCAATATCTTTAAATCCACACTCTGATTCATTCCGAGCTTGATAAAATCATAATCTACCTCACCGAATCCCTTTTTATAATGCACGCTAAACTCAGGATATTTAGAACCTAAGACTGTTTTGACTCCGGGTTCCATCGAATATTTCTGGTCAATGCTAAACACAAAGCCCAATTCTACACTTGCCATAAAGTTAGGATTGAAACTCAACGCAAAATCATCAGGCATCTGTGGATTATTGGACGAAAACACCCTGCTTGTGCCTTTGTTAAAACAAAAAGAGGATGTGTTTTGCAATGGACTCCTGTATTCCATACTCACGCCGCCCTTGAAATAAATCCCGTTGGTCAACTCTCTCTTATAATTCGCTTTCACAAAGAGATTCTCATAATATTTGGCATAGTTGAGCTTCTCAAACAGTGTGTAATACAGGTTCACCCATTTATCTATGGGTGCTGACGGATTGAATTGAAAAATATACTTCCCACCCGACAGACTGAACTCACTCAAATGCAAAAGGCTTATCGTTTTGTTATACCTCAGACTTCCATTTAGTCGCCCGTTCGCAAAGCCATACCTCACTTTGGCTGTAAGCGAATAATCGTGTCGGTTTTTCAACTCTTTATTAAAAGTGAATTTTTCATTTAGCGAAAGTCCTTCCACCGCATTGTATTCCAAGCCAGACAACAAAGGCGACACACTGAAACTCCATTGTTTGTAGCTATGCTCTGAGGTATAGCTTTGATAAATCAAATCCCAAAACTTAAAACGGTTTCCTTTCTTATCTAAGGAATCTTTATAACTCTTGCTCTCATATCTAATCTCGAGGCTATCTTTCTTATGATAATCTTTTTGCTCTTCATTCGTCAGAGCAACAGGGCGCACTTTGTTCCAATAGGTGCTGTCTTTGGCGTTCGCCGAATCTTTAATGGCACTCACTTCGTTGTTAAAGAAGTTCTTCGCCAACTCAGGATCTATCACATAATTGGATTGAAAGCCAATGAAATATCCAAACACCTCAACACCAAGTAAGCTTATTTTATAGTCATATACATTCGAAACCGACATCCAGTTTATGGTGTCAACTTTTGCATATTGTTGTTTGATTGTCAATGTATCAAACAACTCCACCTGTGCATCTTTCGTCAGCAACAAGTCGGTGCTATACAGGTTCCATTCATCCTCAACAATATAAATCCAACCTCTGAATACGGGATCGTTCTCTCTGCGCGGAATTATCTTTATTTTATTAATCAACAGCCCATTCTCCTTGAAAGTTCCTTCAAGTTTATATTTGTAATACATCATAGCAGAAGTCGAAAGCGGTGAAATAAGCCCGCGTGTACTAAACCCATTTACTGAGTTTTCATACAGATTCAACAGCATCATACTTGATGTATTAAAACTATATCCGCTTTGGTCGCCACTCACTTTGGAGGAAATCATTACCTCCTTTATGTCATTGGGTTTCTGTACGTAGAGTTTCGTCATGGATTCGGAGAAATAAACTATGCCTTTTCCGACAGAATCAAGGATGTCCTTGCTATTGCTCATCACAGCGGAACGCTTAAACCCCATTATCTTCTCGGGCAGCTTCATACGTACCATGTTTTTGTTATAAACATCGCATTTGAATGTTTTTGGATGCTCCAGATAATAGCTTTTCTTTTTAATCGCTTCACGAATGATTCGGTAAGCAGGGTCTTCATCCTTTGCAGAAATCACAACTCCCTTGAGTTCGAGTGCACTCTCTTCCAAGGTTACATCGTATTTCATGTCCTTGGTAACCGTAAGTTTGACCGTTTTTTGTTTATAACCTATATATCGGAACACCACATCATAACTACCAAACTTTGGAACCTTCAAAGCATAATAACCTGCTTCATTGGATGAACATGACCAAGACGTATTTTTGATAAACACACTTACGAACGGCAAAGTTTGCTTATCTTTATTTCTCACAGTGCCTGAAATCGTTTGCCCCTGCACATCCATCAGTATAAAGACACATAATACCGTAAAAACTACTTTTCTAAACATTTACTTGTTTTATTTCAAATGATATAAAATACAAATATACTCATTTCCGCGATAAACAAAGGATGAATGTTCAGAAGAGATTCTAACCGCTGTTATTTTGTACTGTAGGCAGAAGTCAGTCGGGTTAGTGGGTGTTCCCCTCCTACCGCATCAGTGTGAGAGTGCCATTATAGGATTTGTCACTTTTCATCACCAACACATAGAAATAAACGCCGTCGGCATGAGATCCGCCGTCCCAATCGCTTTTATAGTCGTTGTTCTTATAAATGAGCTTGCCCCAACGATTATAGATAAACAACTGCGAATTGCGGAAAGATTCTAAGCCTTTAATTTTAAACACATCGTTTTCGCCATCGCCGTTGGGTGTGATGATGTTGGGTATGATGATGAGACATGACTGCACTAAAATGGAATCTACAGTAGGCGCAACAGGACAGGAGTTTTGCGTAACGGATAGGCTAATGCTGAAGGTGCCCGGGTTGTTCCACATGATGGTATATGGACCTTGTCCGTAGCCTGAGAGCACTGTGGCATCAGAAAAGTTCCAGTTATAGACAGCATTGGAGGGAGCATTTCCATTGTAGTTAACGGTGTATTCTGCTCCCAAGCAAGCAGGATTATCGGCTGTGAACAGGGTTGTAGGCACTGCATTCACCACTACGGTCTTCGCCAAAGTGTCGGCACAATCGCCGTTGGTTACTATCAGTTGCACATTATAGTTGCCCGGGTTGCTATATAAATGGGTGGGGTTTGCCTGAGAGGATGTGGGGCTGCCATCGCCGAAATTCCACAAGGACGTATGCGGGTTTCCCTGCGTGTTGTCGGTGAACACCGAAGGCGTACCAAAACAAACCGTGTCGGCATTGAAATTGGGAACAGGCTTTTGTTTCACATAAATATAATTGGAATCTTTGGTGTGGCATCCATTTCGCGACAAGTTGAGCAATACAGAGTGCAAGCCCGGAATGTTCCAAGAAACATCATGCGGTCCGGGACTATTACCTCCCGGATTGGCAGTTCCGCCATCGAAATCCCATGCATAAATCAATGGGGATGGGGAAATACCAGTGGCGTTTATCACCACGTTGTTGCCCGCACATATAGTGTCGGGCATGATACTAAAGCTGGCATCGGGATGCGCCGTAACAATAATATTTCGATGACCAATGGCTTGCCCGCACCGATTCAACACGAGCAAATCAATGGTATAGACGCCCTCCGCATCAAAAAGCACATAGAGTTCGTTGTTGGCGGTATCAATAATCTGCCCTCCCGAAACCGTCCATGAATAATAGTAATTCGGATGGAAAGTAACATGATAATAAATAGTGTCGCCCATACACACCTGTGTAAGCCCGATGATGGCAACTGTAGGAGGTGCCAACACTTGTAAGGAAACAGAATTGGGCACGATAGGTCCTGCGCAACCATAATTTGTTTCCTGCACCGTTAAGTTATAATTTCCTGCACCGTTGAACAATATGCCTATGGCAGCCTCGGAGGAAAAGAGCGAGCCATTCAAATACCATTGATAGGTTGAATTCATAGGTGGTCCTGAATTGTAAGGTATGGGATAAAAGTAAATAGCATCGCCCACACAGAGTACTGAATCAGGTGGATCTTGCCATATCCATAGGTCATCGGCAGGCGCACCTATCAGCAAGCGTATCAATGAGCCATTAACATCCCACGGGTGATTGGAATTGGTGGCAACTATGCGCAAATAATACAAACCGGGTTGAAGTCCTAAAGTGCCTAAGAGGGTGGCATTCGGAATATGTATGGTCAAGGTGGTATCGTTGTCAGCCGTGATGCTTCCCAATCCGCCTAAGGGAGGAATGACGGCAAAGTTCTGAGAGCTGTGTACTTCCAACATAAACTGATTATTCAAGGGATTGTAGATAGACACATTCCCGATGGAATCATAAAAATGGATGTTGGCATAAATCGTTGTATCATATCCCTGGGTAGAGGTCAAACAGGCATGAATGTCTAAGGTATGATTGGTTTGAATGTCGCAATGCTTGATGCAGAAGGGTCCCCAAGTGGTTCCTATTGCAGCAGGATTGGTTGATACCACACGGATATAATAATTGCATCCGTCGGGTATGGGTTGATTGTTTTCGTTCACCAAACCCGAAACAGAACCCGGAGAGGAACCAAGAGCAGGATCGTAGGTGGTGCTGTTAGTAGCCGAACCTAATATGTTTAAATTTCCAGCAAACAAACCATTGGAATCGGAAAGCTGTGCAATATATTTGTTGGTGGCTAAGAAAACCCCTGTGGAATAAAACGGCACATCAATAACACTCCCCACGCATAATGAATCGGAGCTCATGGTTACCACAGGCTGCAAAGTGCTGACCGTGTTGGGACATTGCTGCACCACAAAACACGGGCTGGAATTACTATAGAAATTCAAAGAATAATCGGTAAAGTAGTAGTGTATTCGTATCTTATAACAACTGCCGGGAGGCGTATTGCTTGGAATGGTTGACCAAGGAATGATGCCCGTCATCGTTGAATTGCTAAACATATATATATCCAAAATTGTTGGCGTGGTGAAGGACCCTGCAGCATTCGACAATTGCACTTCATAGAACCCACTTCCGCAAATAGGCACCGTTAGATGATAATAAATAGTTGGGTTGAAGTTCTGACAAATTGGATTGGGAATCACGGAATCAATAATCACATTAAAGTTGGTTACGAAATTATCGAAGAACCCTGTAACAAAGATATCATCAATGCCAAAGGACATAACGCCCGGAGGTGTTCCGGCATCATTCACCCAACGTATGCCGAAGCGCAAACTATTCACATTATTGAAAGCAGGGTTTTGCAAGATGGTATATTGCCATATAGTTTGATTGCTATATTGCGAGCCGGTGGAAGTCCATGCACCACCATCCACACTATAATAAATCTCGCCATAAGCCGTGGAAGAACCTTGACATAAATAAAAAAAAGTCAGCTTCACATCCGACATGCCTCTTGTGCAGATTCCACTTGTGAGGCGAACAAAACGATCGGAAGCGGCTGTCGGGTCGTAATTGCAACTTGTGATACCACTAGGTTGGTTGTATATGTGGAGGTAATTGCTGGTGGGAGCAAACGATATGGTTCCGCCCACAGTAACACTTTCGTCGGTCGTGTTGGGATAGAGGGGGGCACCAATATAGGTATTATTAATAATCCACATATTTGAACCCGTGTTCGAACCGAGATCGGTAGTATTGAGCGCTACGGTTGGAGCACCGTTCTCGAAATTTTCGGTATACACTAAAATGTTAGTTTGTGCCTGCGCACAAAACCCAATAAGCATAAAAGCATAAAAGAGTATGGCTATCTTTTTCATAATATGTTGTTTTAGTTTGTATCAAATTAATTATTTCAGTAACGTAACAATTCCATAAGCCACCTTTTCAAGTTTATCGCTAAAAGAATAAACTAAGCGCCACACAAAAAGGTCTTGCTCCACCTTTTTGCCTTTGTATTTTCCATCCCAACCTTTGTTTTCGCCTTTAAATATTTCCTCGCCCCATCGGTTATAAATATATAGTGTATAATTAAGATTGATGCCATAAGGCTCAAAAATATCGTTTCTATGATTATCATTGGGAACAAAAGCATTTGGAATAAAAAATGTATTATATTCTAAAATTTGAACATTCAAGGCAACGGAATCAATGCAGCCATTTGGACTCACGGCAATTAACCAGACCGTGTAAGTGCCTGCGGTATTATAGGCATGCATTGGTGAGGGTAAGGTAGAATAATTATCGAAACCTGAATAGGGATCACCAAAATTCCATTCCCAGATGGAAGTGTTGGTAGAATTATCAAAGAAATGAATCAATGGCTCGTCAACAAAGGTTGATGTCGGATTTGCCGTAAAATGTGGATACGGAGGTGCATATATAGATGCAGGAGCCGACGAAGTGGACGAGCATCCATAATCCGTTACGGTAAGCGTTACAGTATGAGTGCCACCTGTGGACCATGAAACAGAATAGGGTCCTTGACCACTCCCCGAAATAACGCTGCCGCCATCAAAATCCCATACATAATTTGCTCCGGCTGATGCATTGCCTGTATAAAAAATTGGGATTCCCTTTCCGGCACACAAAGGCGAAACCAGTGAGAATATTGAGCTGGGGATGGGCTTTACTTCAATTACATAAGACGCCGAATCGGTGGCACAGTTTGGTTCAGAAACATAAACCCACACCGTGTCTAATCCCACTCCATTCCATGATACTTGATAAGGACCTTGACCACTACCTGATGCTATAGTTCCACCATTAAAATTCCAAGTATAGGAAGCACTTGGACTCGTGGTGCCTGTTTCCGAAATCGTAGTTTGCGCTCCTATACACAAAGGAGAGATGGCATCTATAATCGGCAATGGATTGCAACATTTTATATGGATTATCCAGACAATAGAATCCAAATTGCAAACACTATTTCTTTGATAGTAATAGGTTATGGTGAAATCTCCTGCTGAATTATAGGTGTGCGAAACTGTTTGACCGTGCACTATAGGCGAGCCGTCACCAAAATTCCAGAAATAATCTGTGATGTAAGGTGTGTGCGTAGCTGTGAATGTCAAAGGGGTGCCTCTGCAAATCGTATCAACCAAATCATAATAATGAACTGTTTCAGTGGGCGAGGTAACATTATAGCTTATTTCCAAGTTATTTACGGTGGCACCTGCAATATATCCATACGTTTCATAATATCCATACCCATACACATTCGCAATCAGTCCACTATCTGAACTTAATATGTGGTTCCCCTGCGAAATCGTTTTCTGTGCATAAGAATATGCAGGATTTCCGGGCACTGGTAAAAAAGAAGAAGCAATACTTGTTCCATCGAGATTCACCATATTGGTGTAAGCCGTTCTGGTAACTATGTTCACATAATAAGCAGAAATTATAGAAGTAACAAATGAATTAAACACTATGCGCCTGATGGTTTGTTCCAAAGGATTAATCATAATCATGAACGGGTCGGAATTCACATTACCATCCGTGCCAGCACTTTTGCTAAACTGAGCCACCGAAATCGGATAATTGGAATCAATGAAGCTTGAAGTGGACAAATTTTCCTCGTAATAGCCCCCTGCATTTAATCCATTTACCGGACCTCCATTGATGGTAAATAAAGTGCCATTCTTTTGCGCAACAATCCTAAATGCGTCACTTGCTCTTGTTTTTAGAGGCACTGTTATGTATTGCTTGCCCCAGGTTGTGATGGGCATCATTTGTTCACAAATATTGTTGCAACAACACGAATCGCCCGTAACAAATGCACACAAATTGCCTGCAAAAACAGCAAATGTTTTGCAATTGTCGGTTGCGTTGGTATCAATTTCAATCAAAGAACCCGTGAGGCTGTATGATGCTGAAGGGTATGATTTCATCTGATACACTTGTCCTTGGTTCAGCGTAATGGTGAAGGGTATGTTTGCTCCATGCCCCCCTTGTGTGTTGCATTTCGGAACAATCCGAATCACGGTGTTGTTATATGCCGCCACTATCACCAATTCTGAAACAGAAACTTCGGTCCATGCCATACTTGCCGAAGAAGGCTGATAAGTTGTTACCCGATAGCTTTTGCCCAATGATATGGTGGGAATGTTGATATTGGCATCCGAGGTGTATTGAACATAATTTAATTGATAAACCGAAACGGGATTGTCGGACAACACATGTATGCCTTTGTTTTCGATGGTATCAGAAGCCGTGCACATGGCAATAACTGTTGGAATGGTTATCTCAATAGTGGAATTGGGAGGCACCACAAAGTTCTGTGACCAGCCACCCAATGGTGCTGAAATAGTTCCTGTTGCTGTTTGGAAATCGGTGGTTATATACACCTTCATTCTATCAGAGCCAATGGTATCTTCGCCCAGATAGTTTTCCATAAACGCAAACCAGAAATCTGTCCCTTTCGTTGTGAATCCTTGCCCTTCCGCTTGTTTCAAGCAAAGAAGTGCTAAGAAAAATGTCATGATTATGGCAATTCTAATTTTCACGATTCAGATATATATGTATATTGAAAGAAAGGTTTTTGAACAAATTCATCATGGATTATTTTTCACTGCTTCTTGAACCGTGATGTCCACTCTTTTCCATTTTGGTTGTTCGGTGGTTCCCACATTGGTATAATATCCGGGATACACATGATAGGGACTTGCGCCAGCCGTGGCAGTATTATATATCAACAAATTTGTTGAAGTACCTGTTACGGCAGTTTTATCATTGGAACCTTTCAAGGCAACTCGCATCACAATTTTCCCATTGTTATTTGTCTTTATTTCCTTTTTGGATTGAGAATCCTTTGCATTTTGTGTAGAAACGGCAGTAGCATTTTGAGCATCACTTACCTGAAACGAAAATAAAATAAAAAGCAGCAAAGCCGCTAATTTAAAGAAGAAACTGTGAAAGTAATTTTTCATTTTCATATATGTTAAATTTTAATTTACAAATAAACAGTATTGATACGATGAACCATTTCGATAATTCATCATCAAGAAATAAAAATACAAATATACGACTATTTTTGCTATTATTTGTACTTTTATAATGATATTTATTAAAACATTTTTTTGCTAAAGAACATCCGTTTTATATAAACGTTAAATATTCAATAATACGAGTAAAATTGCAAAATTTATTTTGGTGAGCGTATTATTTTATGCTAAAGTAGTTTGAACACGAATTTAGGGTAGCAGTTTCCTGAATTGCTTGACGAGGAAAATGCTTTAATTGTTTTTCCAACCTTAAAACTTAGTAGAAATGATAGACACCACAACCCTAACCTTATTAACTTAATCTCATTAAAAATAAGGTAATAAGGTCATTTTTAACTCGCTTCCCTTTTCTACTAAGTCCTCACGATTTTCGAACCGAACCTCAAAATAGATAACAAATTGACGTTTTGCCAAGCATCCGATATGGTTATTCATCTGATGACTTGAAGTCATCAG
>CAIWVT010000628.1 GCA_903916135.1 uncultured bacterium | reverse complement strand
TTTTTTTACACTATTTTGTAACGATTTAATTTACAAACAAATATTCAATGCTCTAAGCATTAGGTATCGTGATTTTTTTTAAAATATTTTTTTTTGCAGATACTTATTTCAAATTGTTCGAAGGTATAAAAGTTTTCAGGGATATGCCTCGCACGATATGCGAAGGCATAAAAGTTTTCAGGGATATGCTTCGCACGATTTGCGAAGGCATAAAAGTTTTCAGGGATATGCTTCGCACGATTAGCGAAGGCATAAAAGTTTTCAGGGATATGCTCCGCTCGCTGAGCGATGGTATAAAAGTTTGTAGGGATGTGCTTCGCTCGCCGAGCGATGGTATAAAGAAGATTGATATTGCCATGGTGTTATTTTTTTGGAGCAGGGTTTTCCTGTTTCAATTTTTTACCATAAGCAATTTCATAATTGGTATAAGTATCCGTATATCTTGGATCAATTTCTTTAACTTTATAAAAATCAGCTAAGGCATTATCCAATTGTCCTAATTTCTCATAAGCAAGCCCTCTATTTATATAAGCATCAACATATTTCGGGTCAATTTCTAACGCTTTAGAAAAATCCTGTATTGCTTTGTCAACTCGTTTAAGATTATCAAAGGACACCCCTCTATTTGAATATGCTTGTGCATAATTAGAATCAATTTCTATTGCACTAGTGAAATCACTAATAGCATTTTCAAATTTACCAATCCTATTATAAACATTGCCTCTACTAAAGTATGCTTTACTAAATTTCGGTGCAATAATTATTGATTTTGTAAAATCAGCTATTGCTTCATAATTTTGCCCAAGGATGCTATATACGCCTCCTAGAGCACACCACACTTTAGAATTGTTGGAGTCAAGTTTAATAACCTGCTTATAATCAGAAATTGCTAAATCATATTTCTTTAAATTCTCATAAACAGTACCCCTATTTAAAAATGCCGTCGAATTATCAGGAGAAATCCTTATTGCTTTATTGAAATCTTCAATTGCATTATCCCAATCTTTAATTTTTTCAAAAGATGCACCACGATTTAAGTATGCTAGAGTGAATCTCGGATTCAATTCTATTGCTTTAGAAAAGTCATAAATAGATTTTTCCCATTGTCCTTCCTTACTAAATACTAATCCTCTATTGTTTATAGGTCTAGCTTTGTTAGGTGATTTTAATATAGCATCATTCCAAAGAGAAAATTCATCTTTCCATACTTTATTCCTTTGGAATGTGGTGATTGAATTTAATAGAATTATTAAAAGCGTTGTAATGATCGCAATGTTTTTGGAAATCTTTATAAAAAGAATATATATTAAAGATATAAGTATTAAAATAAAACCAAATGATGGCAGGTAAATCCGATGCTCGAAAATCACATCATCAATAGGAATAATGCTCGATTCAATGGATAAGGTAAGGAAAAAAAAGAAAATTCCAAACGACATAATCCTTTGCTTTTTAAATAAATAAATAGCTAAAACAAGTAATGATATTAGTATGCAAAAACATAATATTGTTCTTATTTCGAAAAAGCTATTTGAGAGAGGAAAATCATAGTCTAAATTTTGATTTATAGGTAGAATTAAAAGCTGAATATATTTCACTATTACGCTAAATTGTGTTAGCAGGTAATTTACTGGGGTTATTGTATATGGATTCCCTTGTTTGGGGGAAATTGGATCAAAAATACTA
>CAIWVT010000627.1 GCA_903916135.1 uncultured bacterium | reverse complement strand
TTAAACTCAATGTTTCAAAATCTGTTGAATCAGGAAGCATTGCAATTCCGGCAAGAATTCTAATGGATATTCTAAAAACTTTCTCCGACGTTCCTTTAACTTTCTCTGTGAATAAAGAAACGTTTGGCATTGAAATCAATGCAGGAGAAGGAAAATATAAATTAGTGGGCGCAAAAAGTGATGTATATCCTAAAACGCCAACACTTGACAACACTTCATTGATTGAATTAAATTCTCAAGTAATTGCTCAAGCGCTCAATAAAACAATATTTGCAACCGGTAATGATGAATACAGACCAGTCATGTCAGGCGTTTACTGCCAGCTTGCACCTGAAGGTATGATCTTTGTTGCTACAGATGCGCACAAACTGGTTCGTTATAAACGAACTGACGCCGTTTCTGAAAAAGTTGCATCATTTATTCTTCCAAAAAACCGCTTAATCAACTGAAAAACCTTTTAATTGCTGAAGATACAAGCGTTCAGATGAAATACAATCAGACGAATGCATTTTTTGCTTTTAAAAACATTCAACTGGTTTGCCGATTGATTGAAGGGAAATATCCAAATTACGAAGCCGTAATACCTACTGAAAACCCTAATAAACTTAGCATAGAAAGACTTCCATTTTTAAATTCAATCAAACGTGTTTCTTTATTTGCAAGCCAGTCAACCTATCAGATTCGTTTGAATATTTCAGGAAGAGAACTTCTGCTTTCTTCTGAAGATGTTGATTTTTCTAATGAAGCAAAAGAACGTTTGACTTGTAGTTATGACGGCGAAGACATTGACATCGGTTTCAATTCAAAATTCATCCTCGAAATGATTACCAATATTGATTCTGAAGAAATTTGCATTGAAATGTCGGCAGCAAATCGCGCTGCGCTGATTTTCCCTGTGAATAATCAAAACAAAGAAGAAAATATATTGATGCTGGTGATGCCGGTAATGCTCAATCAGTAATATATTTACAATTAAATAGAAGCAAGGTTGTTTGACCTTGCTTTTTTTACATCCAAAAAAATATGAATTCATCGGAATCATTTGCAGAACTTGGCGCATTAATCAATTTGATTGACGAACCCGATGAAACTATTTACCTGAAAATTAAAGAACGTATTATTTCGTACGAAAACAAAGCAATTCCTTTTTTGGAAGACGCTTTGGAACATAATTTGAATCAACTGCCCCAGAAGCGCATAAAAATCTTGCTGCATAAATTGCGCTTCGACAATGTGTGTGTGGAATTATCCAATTGGTATTTGTTAGGCGGTGCGAATTTATTTGTGGCATGTATGATTATCGCCAAATACCAATACCCTCATCTGGATGAAAATGCCATCAAAGAGGATTTAGAGAAAATAAAAAGAGATGTTTGGTTGGAGTTTAATTTAGATTTAACTGCCTTAGAAAAAGTGAGGCTCATCAATCATATTTTGTTCGATGTGTATAAATTTATGGGCGACCGCGCCAATTTCCATGCGCCAGTAAATTCCTATTTGAACACGGTGATGGAATCGCGCAGGGGAAATCCATTGTCGTTGGCTATCGTTTATTTGTTGGTGGCTAATTTGTTAGAAATTCCCATCTACGGCGTGAACCTTCCCGAACATTTTGTTTTAGCGTATGTGGATCGCCATTCTGATATCCACATGAGCACTCCTGAAAAATCAAATGTGTTGTTCTATATCAATCCTTTTAGCGGCGGCACCACTTTTTCGCGCGGCGAGATTGATGAATTTCTGAAGCAAATCAAAATCGAAGCTTCACCAAATTTTTATATGCCTTGCAGCAACATGGATATCATTCGCCGCTTGTTGAACAATTTGATTTTTGCCTACGACAGCACGGGTAACAAATTAAAAGCAGAAGAATTGAAAATGCTGCTTGCCATCTTGAAATAAAAAAGGCTTGCCTCGTGTTGATGGGCAAGCCTTTTTTGTTATTTATGCGAAGATAAAAACTTCACATCAGCTATAAATGAAACTATTTCTTTTTGGCAAATAAAGGCAATTTGCTAATGGTATTATTAATTCCAAAAAATACATTTGAGTCATTTATAACCACTGATGAGATGAATTTTGTTTGAGTATCATAGTCATTAAGACTTTCCCAAATAGTATCTTTTAATATAAATGCACCGCCGCTGTAGGTTCCAGCATAAACATTATTTTCATAAGTGGCTAAGGATGTTATATACTTTTCAGATAATCCTTTATTATAAGCAGTCCATTCTTCACCTTCATTTTTCGATAAATATACTCCTTTGTTGGTGCCTGCATAAATATTTTCGCCGTTGAAAACTATTGAAAGAGTAAGCAATGGGGGATCCAAAGGATCATTATATTTCATCTTTAATCCTTTGTTTGACCTTTTCCACGTCAAACCATTATTTGAAGATTTAAACATGCCTGCAAAAGTGCCTGCAAAAATATAGTTCTTGCTTACAGCTAATGTGAACACAGCCAAATTGTTTAAACCTGAAGGTTGAATTGACCAGATAGAATTTTTCTTTTGTTTAAGTATAAAAATACCATCGTCTGAGCCTGCAAAAATATTCGAGTCGGTTATTGCAAGTGTGTAAACATTTGTTGGTTTCATATAACTATTGGTATCATATTTTAATGGATGCCAAATTTTTTCGGAAGGGTTGAACATGAAAATTCCATGATCAGTTCCCGCATACATATTAGATTCTTTGGAAGCTAATGTAAAAATTTTGTATGGAGCGATACTGTCTTTTTGAATTTCTTTAGTGTCGCCTTTCGGGCTTTTTTTGTGTTTAAACGTATCAAACAAACCTTTATTAATGGTATCCCAAGTTTTTCCATTATTTTCAGATTTGAATAAATAAGAATCCGTTCCAACAAAAATACTGGTTCCATTCAAGGCAATACAATTTATTTTATCGGAACTCGAAAAATTAGTTTTTTGCCATTTTTTTTCTGAACAACCAACCAATGCTACAAAAGATAATAAAATTAATATGTTTTTCATATTTCGTTTTTTTAATATTCCTACTCATAGGCTTTTCAGTTTCCGCCCCCACTACATAAAAACTTGAGTGAGACAAGCCCGTTTTTTTAAGTGGTTTCTGAACTCCACTTATAATTATTATTTGTCTAAACGCCTAATAGTCTAATAGCTAAACTAAATCACCTTAGCCTTAAAAACCACCGATACTCCGGTTTCTACGCCTGCTTTTTTGGCAATATAGGTAGCCGCATAATACACTATTCTGCCTTCATCGGCAAGGTCGAAATGATTCACAAATTTGCCGTGTTTGGCTTTGCCCAAGTGCGACATTTTGCGCAGGTCTCCTGCTGATGCTGCGTCGAAAGTTTCATAAAGTTCGATACACGATGCATCTTCGGGCACCACTACTTTATCACTCATACTGTTTCCAAAATGTACAGTATGATGCAAAGGTAGCACCGTATCTGCACTGGTAATAACGGGAATGCTATTGGTAACAGAAATTTCCGGTATTGGAGCAGGAACCAAATTTTTTACTCCAAATTTAAGTTCTAAAATTTTTGGAATATCATCGCTCAACACATCTTGAATCTGCGATGCATAACTCCCCATAATATCGTTGATAGCCCTTCTGTCATTATTGAAAGAAACAGTTAAAGCTTGGGCTTCAGCAAGCTTTTGGTCACGTGTGATGCGTTTACCTTCAGCTGAATTAAGCAGGGTCATGGTGTCAGCGGCAGCCGGATGCAAATCGGGAACGTAGGTTGATTTGTCAATCAGTGCTTTTGTTTTAGATTTGCCGTTTTGCAGAAAATCTTTGTCTTTCAGATGCGACATGTCTGTTGTTACTACTACTTTTTTGTTAAATTCAGGCATAATAAATAGATTTTTTTAGATTAATAAATAGGTTTTTATTTAATGATTTGATGTTTTCA
>CAIWVT010000626.1 GCA_903916135.1 uncultured bacterium | reverse complement strand
TCCCAACACAAAACGCCCAATGCCCAAATAGGAACACACCCGCGTTTCCAACACATAATGCTCCACATCTATCGTTTTCAAATCTTTTGCTGCCAATGGATATTCCTCCAACAGTAAATTTGCCGCCCGCAGGTTTAATTTCAATCGTATAGTTGTAACCTCAGCGCTATGCATCCTAAAAATGACCAAAACCCCCGTTTTGTGTTGCTGCTCAATCTGGACATTACTTTGTTTCCGTAGAAAACAACAGCAATGATTCTACTCAATCTACTGTAATATCTTTAAAATTAGCAGACACATTACAAGCAGGCAATAACTACAGTTTCTGTTTCTACGACAAATCAATAGCTCTTGGATTCGATTCTATACAAATCGGAATTTCAAATATGGATAGTACATTCGGAACACTTATTTATACAACTCCTTCGGTAAATATGGTTTGGACAGAGAGAAGCGTAAACTTTACTTCACCATTGACTGGAAAATATGTAACTGTAAAATATGGTGAAGTATCGGGAGGCGGTGCATTCGTTGACAATTTCGGTGTGTGTAGTAAAAATGGAATTGACGGGAAAACAGAAATTGAAAGGTTGAACGTTTTTCCTAATCCTTTTTCTAATCAACTTACATTTACTTTGTCTAAAAACAATCAGACGACAATTACTCTTTATGATTTTCTTGGACGGCAAATATTACAACAAATATTTACAAACACAACAACCATAAACACAGAACAATTTGCAAAAGGAATGTATCTTTACGAAGTGCGAAACAGAAACGGAATTATTAAGAATGGAAAAGTAATTAAAGAATGAACCGAAATACGCGACACGAAAGAAAAACATCCGATAATCGAGTAGACGGCTCCGCCAGTAGTTAGCTGATGGAGTGCGCCCCGTTCGGCTAAGGCAATAAAAAAATGAAACGAATTAGGTTTGGCTAAGGTTCTACCTTAGTCAACGATATTGTTACTGGATATGCCTGTGATTCAAAAATTGTGTATATTTGCAAAAACGATTTAGCTATGAAAATAAGTATGAAATTAACTACAGTTTTTGAGCCTGATGAAGACAGCGGGTTTGCCCTGCCGAATAGCAAGCCTCAGCCATTATGTGCAATCAATAAATACTATTTAATTATTAGAGGCTTGTTTTGAAGATTTATTTTTTTACTTTCAGAAAATGACAACTAAAAAGAATTCATTTGTTTACAAAAATAGTTTAAGCATTGCATTTTTGGCTTTGTTTGTTATCAGTATAATTGGACAGGCTATAACAGGTTGGCATCAATACCTCGAATATCTTAAAGATCATAATCAGCCTATCGTAAGTTTTTTTTATTACCTGCAAACGGGACATTTTATTCAAGCGACTTTTGAAAATTGGGAAAGTGAATTTTTTCAGATGGGTTTATTCATCTGGTTCACTGTATTTCTGAGACAAAAAGGTTCCTCTGAATCTAAGAAACTCTCTGGCAAAGAAGAAGTAGATAGAGAACCAAAGGCACATCCAAAGTCTCCCTATCCAGTAAAAAGAGGTGGGATATTTTTATGGATATATAAACATTCGTTGACCTTTTCTCTTCTCTTCTTATTTATTATTTCGTTTTATTTACACTGGTATGGAAGTAATAAAGACTTCAATGAAATCCAGTTATTGGAAGGAAAGCAAACAGAAACAATGTTGACGTATCTAAATAACAGCCGTCTTTGGTTTGAATCTTTTCAAAACTGGCAGAGCGAGTTCCTATCCGTTTTTGCGATTATTTTCCTTTCTATTTATTTACGGGAAATTGGGTCTCCGCAATCGAAGCCGGTAGATGCTCCTTGTTCGGAAACTGAAGATTGACATTATAGCAGTGGCTGCACAACAAAGGCTTGCTATCAGCGGGTTTCATGGGAATGAAAAATGAAAAGTTGTGACCTAATAAGCTAAAAAAAGGTGCTATAATCGAGTGATAATTGGAAATTGATAAGTGCAATAGAATTTTATTTGGATGATATTATATTTGTATTGTGGAATTATGTATCTTTGTTGAAAATATTGACATTTATGGCGGCAAGCATTCTTATTAGCTCGGTTGTCGTAATAAATAAAGTGGATGTTGCTGCTATTAGGCAGGGACTAAATCGTTATGTGGCAATAAAACCAGACATAATCAAATCACAACAGAAGGTCTAAAAAATGAGATTTACAAAACAACTATTTGGACTTATATTGACAACTTACCTTCTGACAAGTTGTAATAATAATTCGCAAGTAAATTCCACCGACACTTCAGACAAAAAAAATTTTAACCAAGGGACAGCGGATAGCATAGCACAAGTTAAGTCGACAGGAACATTACAAGACTATTATTTTGAACCAACCGTTTCAACTATAAGTGGGACTCTAAAAGTTGAACTCTACAATGGACCACCAAACTATGGAGAATCACCTGAGACAGATACTAAAGAGTATTCTTACATTTTATATCCTGACAAATCAATTAATGTAATTCAGACTTCTGATAATATTAGTTTTGATGAAACAACAAAAGGAATTACTAAATTTCAATTAGCACCAACGGATGAAGTTTCACTTCATTCTTTGGTGAACAAGCGGATTAGAGTTACAGGACAATTTTATGGTGCACATAATGGTCATCATCACACTGATGTTTTGATGTTTGTTTCAAAAGCTGAAAAGCTATAACAAAAATTGACAATTTAGTAAATAACCAAATAGAATCAATAAAAGATATGCGTGAACTTCTGACTATAAATCTTAAGATGAACAAACATACTGCCGCTAATCGAGTAGACGGCTCCGCCAGTAGTTAGCTGACGGAGTGCGCCCCGTTCGACTAAGGCTATAAAAAAATGAAAGGAATTAGGTTTGGCTAAGGTAGAACCCGTTGTTCGTAGTGTGCAACATCGAAACAATTAAATAGTAGTTTTTAACTACTTAATCCCTGTTCAGAAGCAGTCTCTGCCTTCCCTGTAATATCAATAAAGACAATTCCTTTTTAAAAGATTTACTACTCTACTCTCCAAAACAAAAGGCTTGCCCCCGCAAAGAGGCAAGCCTTTTCCTTTTTTATCGAAACAAATATGTTCCTTTTATTCTTTCAAATCATAGATGGTAGCAAAATCGCCGCGGGTTTTCATGTTGATGCCGCTTCCGCACAGAAAAAAGCGGGAATTATCTATCTGGCGCATGCGATTCAAATTGGCACGGGTTCCGTTTTCACCTATGTTATAAATAAGCGATTTATGGATTGTGCCATCGCCATCAATGATGGCTTGTGCCAAACACATTTTGCTATCTAAGATAAACGAGAGGAATTTGCCTTTATATTTATCTTTGTAGATGTTGTCGAGATAATCGTAATAAAACACCACCACTTTGCCGTCGGACAGATATGCTTGTGAAAAATATTCGTAATAGGCAGTTTTGCTGGCGGTATATTTTTCAATCATTTTAATCCATTCAATCTTGCCGTCCATATCGAATTTGATGAAGGTAAGCGCTTTGTTATAATAGGTGGTTGAGCTGGATGAATTGGTGGTACGGGTTACCTCCAAATGATATTCGCTGCAATATAGAATGCCGTCGTTCACCAAAATCAAATCGGAAGGATAGGATATGTAGGGCAACAAAATAGCTTTGTATTCAGGATAGCGCGCTAAGAACACTTTATCTATGGGATATTTTTTCACAATGGGGTCGTTGCCTAAGTTTTGCAAATCCATGCTGATGAAAAACAATTGTTTCTTGCTGGTTGAATTGGGCACTTGGTTGATGCCGCTGATGACAAATTGGGCGTCTTTGCTTTTCAGACATGCAAAGGAAAATTGATCGTTGGGCATAATTTCTTTATAGATAACTTTGTAGGATTGGGGGCTATCATAGCGAACCACATAGAGCGATGCTTTGAGTTTTTTGGTGGGGATGGTTCGATGCGAAGCAATGATATAAAGTTTGTTGTTGACATAATTGACATCACAATTATTGAGCGGTATGCCAACGCCAAAAATTGTTTCATAATCAATAGAATCATTCCACACTACTTTCAAATCTTTATCATAAATGGTGATATAATCCATGCGTGGACTTTCTTTCAGGGACGGCTTGTCGGGACTTTTAATAATGGTATTTATAACAATCAGATGGGTACTATCCAACGATTTATAAGCTCTTGGCGTACCCGCAAATTTTTGTCGTTTGCCATGAACCGCGTAGGTTTCTTGTATCAAAGGGTTCAATTTGGCATCAGCAATCACGAGTTTGTTAGGTTCGCGATATTGCATCATGGGGTTTTTGTTTTCGTCTGTGCTGCCATAAAACACGGTATAGTTATAAAATCCTGTGATGGAGACTTCGTAAGGCGATTCGGAAGGGATGCCTTCTTCCTGAAATTTACTCAAATCGGAATTGAACGTACGAATAAATATTTGATTCTTTATGGGTTGAAAGGGCTTGACGTTTGGAATGGTGAAAATGGCTTTGTAAACATCATTCGTATATTGATAAAAATATTTAAACACATAGTCATCTTTTGGACTATCAATTTTTTGCCAGTTCATGTTTTTTTGAGCAAACATCGGAAACATTACTACGGTCAACGCAAGGAGAATAAAGGCTTTTTTCATAATAATTGAGTTTAGAATTAATCTGCAAATGTAAAATGTTTTTTTGACTCTATTATGGTTTTTGTATTATATTTTTTCTACACAAACTATAAAGGGTTGTTTACGTGCTTGCCAATGGATGTGGAACCATCAGGGGCGAAGCGATACCATTACATACTTTATTTTAGTCCGAACCCAATTGGGTATAATGCCGATTAGCTGTTAAAGTTCAATTTTACTGTCTCTTTCCATAAACTCGATTACCAAATACGGAACCCAACCTACTTGATACTAAACTCATCTATCACCCTCAAATTTGTATCCAATGCCTGTATTTCCAACGCCTTATTTTTTATTTGCAAAGTGCAGAAATTATATGTTTTCATATACATCTTCGATTCAGGAATGTTTGTTGCTTTTGAATACAGAGGCGCGCCTCCTCCTCCCGTGGTGATATAATAAATATTGTGCGCCGAAGCGTTTTCATAGCAATGTACATGCCCGCTAAAAACAACATTCACGCCATATTTCTCAAACACGGGCACTAATGTCTTCCTGATTTGTTTCAACTTCGTTTTGTGAGGTCCCGAAGTGTAAACAGGCAAATGCATCACCACCGCCCGAAACATATTTTTTGGAACAGAACTTAAATCTGCTACCAACCACATGTATTGCTCCGACGCCACCGAGAAATCCGAATAATTGTCCAACACCACAAAATGAATACCCATTAAATTCACTGCATACCACTTTCCATTATTGGGCATCGTAAAATCTTTCGACATCAATTTGCTGTGCATCTCATGATTCCCAAAGCTTGGATACAACCTCGAACTATCAATAATAGGCTTCATGATAGATTTAAACAAAGTCCACTCTGAATTCTTCGCCCCATTAAAAACCAAATCCCCCGTATGAAATACTGCCACAGGCTTGAAGTTCATAATATCCTTCACCAGCACCTTGTGCACCTCATGATTTGTGCGTGTATCGCCAAACACCACGATAACCGAATCATTAAAAGAAGCTGTTTGTGCCGCACACATCGTTACAGCAGCAACCCAAAACCCCATTAGCCCGAATATTTTAAATAATAACTTCATCAGCAATGTTATTTTAATGGATAAGACGAAAATGACAAAAACTCTGACACTTTTTTATGCAAAGTGAAAAAAAATTATTCGAGATACAACTGCAATGAAAGCAGTGTGAACAACAATTTATTCTTGACTTTCGATAATTTCGATTTCATCAATCACATCGCCTTGGCGGATATCGTCAATGACATCCAGCCCGTCAACCACTTTGCCAAAGCAGGTGTGGTTTCGGTCTAAGTGGGCTGTGTTCCTGCGGCTGTGACAAATAAAGAACTGCGAACCTCCTGTGTCTCTTCCGGCATGAGCCATGGACAATACACCGCGGTCGTGATATTGATTTTCGCCGTCCAATTCGCATTTGATTTTATAACCCGGACCGCCAACCCCGGTTCCTTGCGGACATCCCCCTTGAATCACAAAGTCGGGAATCACGCGATGAAACGTGAGTCCATTGTAGAAACCTTTTTTAGCAAGGTCCACAAAGTTTTTAACGGTGCCCGGGGCATCCTTTTCGTAAAAATGACCCGTCATGGTTCCTTTGGCTGT
>CAIWVT010000625.1 GCA_903916135.1 uncultured bacterium | reverse complement strand
TGGAGATAGTGCTATGACTGGTAGAGATAGGGCTATGGCTGGTGGAGATAGGGCTATGGCTGGTAGAGATAGTGCTATGGCTGGTAGAGATAGGGCTATGGCTGGTAGAAATAGTGCTATGGCTGGTGGAGATAGGGCTATGGCTGGTAGAGATAGTGCTATGGCTGGTAGAAATAGTGCTATGGCTGGTAGAAATAGTGGTGTTTTTTATGCCTTTTTTCTTAACCCTTAGAAGAAAGGCTAAACAAACATAGAATTCAACCTTATTACTTTGTTGTATTTGGAAGGTTTTTTTGCGTTGGTGTCCGGAAAATTCTTTAAACAATGTGGAATATCTTAATTGCTGTGTATTTTCGAACTATTTCGCCCCGATGGGGCTTACATCTTGCGGTGATCAATATTCCTACCGATATTTCGTCCCTACGGGACATAAATAACCGTGATTTGAAATGTTCTATAAATATTAAATCCCTACGGGATATTGGATTTCAACGTGCAAGATAGTCCCGTAGGGACACAATATTTATAGAAAAATAAACCAACACAACACCTAAGTCCCGTAGGGACGAAATAAAGATTAGTCGGACAACGATGAATTCGATACTATAAAAGCATCATCCTAATGAAAAAAAACCTGTTAGGTTGAACTTCAACCCGACAGGCTTTTTATTTTTCCATTCCCAATTCGCAAATGATGTATGTAAGATGACGACTTGAGGATAAACTATCTTTGTTCGGGTTTCCAAGGCCATTTAGCAATCCACTTGTGCATTTCTTCTTTAGCTTCTTCAAGTGTTAATCCTGTTGCCCATTCTTTTTCAAAATCATCATCAGAAAAAGCACCCAACTGCTCTAAAAAAGGAGTGGCTTCTTTGCATTTCTTTAAATTGATACGAGCAAAAGTCGGGCGACCTTTGCTGTCTCTTTCGATTTGAATTCCGGGAATACGTGCCATTGTTTTTTTTAATTTAGTGCAAAGATAAAGAATTTTTTATTTCGATACGATTTTATCTCAGCCCTCTGATGTAGTGAGCAGAAACATGATTGTTCGTAATGAAATTTACAAAGTACGTATCCTTCTCACGAAAGAAAAAAACATACCAAGTTGTCCTTTTTGTTGTTTTTATGGTAATGTAATGGCTTCCATATTTTTTGAAACGTATAGGAGCTGCTTTATGCTGTTTTGTAGATATTGAACTTTCAATCTCAGCAACAATTCGGTTTACATAATCTTTTGCATTGATTAAAAACCCGAAATAATCCTTTTCAAACAATTTATATCCTAAATTAGTTAAGTAGGATTTGCAGTTTCTAGAATAAACTACCTTTGTTCCGGTTTCCATGGCCATTTTTCTATTTCATCATGCACCTGCTTTATTAATTCTTCACCAGTTATATAATCATCAGGATTTATTACAGGTTCCTCTTCAATTGCTCCAACTTGCTTTAAGTAAGGAATAGCATCCTTACGTTTCTTTAAATTGATACGAGCGTAGGTCGGGCGACCTTTACTATCTTTTTCTATTTGAATTCCGGGAATACGTGCCATAGTTTTTATAATTTAGTGCAAAGATAAAGAATTTTTCATTTCGATACTATAAAAGCATTATTATATCGAAAAAAAAACCTGCCAAGTTGAACTTCAACCCGACAGGCTTTTCCTAATAAACTCCGAACTCGGAACTATGAACTCGAAACTATGAACTCCAAACTCTTATTGCGAAAAATTCTCCGCGCTATCAAATTGCATATTGATGACGATGGTTCCTTTTTTGTCAATATATCCCCATTTAGTTCCTTTGCGGATGAGTGCCATTCCATTATCAAAAGCCATTTCATCGTCAAACTGCGGATTGATGATATAGGTGCCTTTCGCATCAATATAACCCCATTTCATACCTTTGCGCACACATGCCATACCATCGAGAAAATTTCCGGCATTGTCAAATTGAGGATTGATTACGTAGGTTCCTTTCGTATTCACATAGCCCCATTGTCTGCCTTTATACACCCGCGCCAAACCTTCGCTGAAATCTTTGGCATCGTCGAATTGCGGATTAATCACCCAGACGCCTTTCTTATCAATATATCCCCATTGTCTCATTTTTTTGGCACGAGCCAAATCGCCGCAAAAATCTCCCACAGCTTCAAACTGCGGATTGATGACGTAGGTGCCTGCCTTGTCCACAAAGCCCCAACTAAAACCTTTGCCCACCCGTGCCAATCCGTTGGAGAAATCCTCAGCCATATCAAACTGTGGATTGATGACCCATGCGCCTGCTTTGTCAATATAGCCCCATTGTTTGCCTTTGCGCGCTTTGGCAAGCCCGGCAGCGAATGTGCCAATTTCATCAAATTGAGGATTCACCACATACGTGCCTTTTTTATCAATCAAACCCCATTGCATCCCTTTGCGGACGCGAGCCAAACCGCCATCAAAATCTTTGGCATCATCAAACTGTGGATTGATGACAAACGTACCGGTTTTGTCAATGTAGCCCCATTGTTTAAACTTGCGAACTCGGGCAAGTCCTTCACAAAAATCCTCTACATTTTCAAATTGAGGATTGATGGCGTAGGTGCCTTTGGTGTTGATATATCCCCATTCGGTAGCGGTACGTGCCCGTGCCATGCCGCCCGAAAAACTCTTTGCATTCGCAAATTGAGGGTTAATAACGTAGGTGCCTTTTTTGTCAATAAAACCATAGCTCTTACCAAAGCGTACCAAAGCCAAATCGCTTTGAGCATACAGAGCAGCACCAAAAACTAATGCTAACAACGTTAACGTGATTCTTTTCATAAGTATAAGTTTTTAGAATTTCTGCAAAATTACAACTTTTTAAACAAATGAACCAAGAGTTTTTTATGATATATATTACTTTGTTCAAAAAAATAGTTTACCCAAATTGTCATAATCCATGAAGGAAGTAGTATCTTTGTCAAAAAAAATAAATCTATGTCAATTGAGATTAAAGAGGTGATGACCTCAAGCGACCGTAAGAAGTTTGTTAACTTGGCGTTCGACATTTATAAAGGAAATGCCTTTTGGGTGCCACCCATGAACAAAGATGAACTTCACAACATCAACCCCAAAGAAAATCCTGCTTATGATTTCTGCACGGCTAAGTTTTGGATAGTGGAGAATGACAAAAAATGTGTGGGTAGGATAGGAGCCATCATCAATCATGTTTATAATGAAAAGAAAAATGAGAACCTGGGGCGAATATGCCGCATGGAGTTTTATGATGATTACGAGGTAACAAAACTACTGTTCGATACGGCTGAAGCATGGCTGAAACAGCAAAAAGTGGAGGGTGTGCTTGGACCTTTGGGATTTACCAACCTCGACACCCAAGGCTTGCTAATAGAAGGCTTCGACCACGTGCAATCCATTGCTTCCACCTATCATTTGCCGTATTATCAAACCCATTTCGAGAAATATGGCTACAAGAAGGAAATAGATTGGTTAGAGTTTCGTTTGTTCATCAAAGAAGTGCCTGCGAAAGCTGCCCGTCTTGCCGATTTGATTAAGGAACGTCATAACTTGAAATTGATAATTCCCAAGTCGAATAAAGAATTGTTGAACTATGGACTCAAGGTGTTCAATCTGCTCAACCTTGCTTTTGAAGACCTGCCGTTCGTTGTGAGTTTCGATAAAAAGATGATGGAGTATTATATCAAGAAATACTTTAGTTCTATAAACTATCGTTTTGTCAAACTGATAGAAACGCAGCAGGGCGATTTGGCTGGATTCATCATTTGTGTTCCCTCGCTGTCGAAGGCATTTCAAAAAGCCAAAGGCAAATTGCTTCCTTTTGGATTTATTCCCATCTTAAAGGCTTTGAAACATCCTGTGGAAGCAGATATTTTCCTAACAGCGGTGGACCCGAAGTTGCAAAGCATGGGGATTCCTGCAATATTGATTAGCGAATTGCAGAAGTCATTGATTGAACATGGTGTGAAAGACGTTGAAACCACCGGCATCTTCGAAACCAACCAAAAAGCCATCACCACCTGGAAAAACTACGACCACATTCAGCACAAACGTCGCAGATGTTATAGGAAGATGTTTTGAGGTGGTAGAGTTGATTAGTTAATTGAGTTAATTGAGTTGAATAAGTTAATTGAGTTGAATGGTTAAATTGTTATATTGTTGAATTGTTATATTGTTGAATTGTTGAATGGCTCTTAGTGTTTCTTAGTGCTCTTAGTCCTGTCCCGTACCGAAGGTCGGGAGTCTCAGTGGTTCTTAAAATCTTAAATCTAAAATCATAAATCAAAAATCAGAAAGAAATGGTTATATTAAACTTCCTTGCCAATGATGCACCAATATTTACATGGTTCATCCTGCCTGTATTAATTTTTTGTTCGCGCATTTTCGACCAGAGCGTGGGCACACTCCGCATGATATTCGTAGCGAAAGGCTATAAAAGTCTCGCACCGCTTTTTGCCTTTTTCGAATCCTTGATTTGGTTGGTCGTCATAGGCGAAATATTCAAACATTTAGACAACCCCTTATGCTACATAGCTTATGCAGGCGGCTACGCCATGGGCAACTACGTGGGTATGTTGCTCGATGAGCGCCTTTCGTTGGGCAATGTCATCATTCGTGTGATTCTGAATGTCGAAACTCAAGACCTGATTGACCAGTTGAAAGCTGCCAACTATGGTTTGACTTTGTTGGATGCCGAGGGCGGCAAAGGCAAAGTAAAGGTGGTTTTTTCTATTGTAAAACGTTCAGAAGTGAAAGACTTTGTGGGTATCATCAACAAGTTTAGTCCGCAGTCATTCTACACCATTGAGGAGATTCGTTCGGTGAACAAAGGCGTATTCCGCACCGATTCGCGTAAGCAATTTCTGAATATGAATATGATGATAAAGAAACACAAATAGGTTTAATACCTGTTTAGATTATGATGATTGATGCCTGATAAAAGAAATTATCCTATCTATTTCTGAAGGATTAAACCATGAGATTTCTGTATCGCGCGAAAACCAAGTCATTTGTTTCTTCGCATACCGCCGTGTGTTTACTTTGATTTTATCCACAGCTTGCTGCAAACTCCCATTCCCATCAAAATAGTGAAACAATTCGCGGTAGCCCACCGTGTTCAAACTATTCTGATTCCGGAAAGTGTATAAACTACGTGCTTCGCTTTCTAAGCCATCCTCCATCATCCTGTCAACACGTTGGTTTATGATTTCATGAAGCTTCTCACGGTCCCGTTTCAAACCTATCTTAATGATATGAAAGGGGCGCCATTTGTGTTCATTCCCCATAAAGGATGAATAGGGTTTGCCTGTGGTGATACACACCTCCAAAGCTCGGATGATGCGTTTGTGGTTTGCAATATCTACTGTAGAATATGTATCGGGGTCGAGGAGACGAAGCTGCTCGCGCAGTGGTTCAATACCGTTCAATTCAAAAGTTCGGTTCAGTTGTTCGCGCAACGCTGAATCGGCATCGGGCATTTCATCAATCCCATTGCAGACAGCATTTATGTACAGTCCCGAACCTCCCACCATCAACATATAATCATTGGATTGAAATAGCGTGTCAATCAACGCGAGCGCATCATGTTCGAAACGATACACATTATAATAATCCTGTATAGAAAGATTGCCGATGAAATGATGTTTCACCGAATTGAGTTCGGCATCTGAAGGCACAGCCGTGCCGATGGTCATTTCTTTATAAAACTGACGCGAATCTGCAGAAATAATTTCAGTAGAAAAATGCTGTGCAATCTGTATGGCAAGCGATGTTTTGCCCACAGCAGTTGGTCCGGTAATGATAATAAGATATTTCTCTTTTTTAACCGAGGAAGTTGGAAGCATCAAAAGTGTTTATACACGACGTGTATCATCAAAAATATCATTAAACATGGTGCTATCTTCATCGTCGAGCATATCAGAATCTTCATCAAAAATAGCTTCTGTTTCATCATCAATGTCATCATCGGCTTCCAGTTCTGCTTCTTTCTTTCGAATGAGACTTGGCGGTTTCTGAATATCGCCAACTGCTTTCACGCAACATGGATATTTCTTTTTAGCATCACTATCCATGATTTCATGAAGCTCAATGTAGAAAGTGTGCATCTTGAAAAAATCATATATATACATGATGCGTTGATTCGGATCATTAATGCATTCTTTGAGTGTAGTCTCTGCCATCAATTTCATCGGTGGTTCTTTGTTTTCCTCGTCCTCTTCCTCATCTTCAACAGAATTCATATCAAGCAGACCTATCTCCAATAATTTATGCCATCTGCTATCACAAATGTAGAACGAAGCCATTTCGCCCTTTTCCACATTTATACTATTCAAAATAGCTTGATGGAAATCTTCAAAGGTGTGCGCAGGTTTGATTTCTATCTCTCTAACAAAGTTCTCGTGATCTTCTGCGATGATTCTAAATCTATATACGTGCATTTTATTATAAATTAAGGTGGATGTAAAATTTGTGCAAAATTATAAAAAACAATAGAAACCTATCATTGTTTTTTTATTATTTGACAAAAAAAAACCGTTCTATTTAATTAGAACGGTTTTTCTTGTATGCAATTGTGTTTATTTGATAAATTTCTTTACCAGTACATTTCCGTTACCGGAATCAATCTGTAGGAAATAAAAGCCGGTTGATAAGTTAGCTACATTTATTTCAACGTGATTGGTATTTGGAGCAATTGTTTTTGAAACGATTTGCTGTCCGGTATTTGTAAAAATCTTTAGTGTGGATGTTTGTTTGGTTTGAGTTCCGAAATTTATATTGATGAAGTCGGAGGCAGGATTCGGATAAAGGCTTATTTGGTCGTTGGCTGTAGTTTCGGAAACGCCCATAGCTTGACTGATATAAATATAACTCATGTACGTTGTGACACTTTTACCACCACAAATTACATCAAGCACTACTACCTGATTTCCATAAATTGAATAGGTATATGTTACAGATATGGTAGAAATTAATCCGCCACCTACAAAAACCCATTCAACCGTAACAAGATTGCCGGAAACTGAGATGCTTGCAATATAGAAACTATCTACAACAAAGCCAAAACATGTATCAATTGGATTTGTAATGAGCGTATCAACAATAATATTTAATGAATCATAAGGTTCTAATATTTGGAACGTATAGGTAACGGCAGGGCATGCAGGAACGGTACTTATTGACACAATATAGATGCCACTATAAAGATTGTTTACATCTTCTGTAGTAGCGCCCGTATTCCAATTAAAGGTATAGGGTGGTGTGCCACCGGTAACAGTCAAATCAATAGATCCATCATTGCCACCAATTACTGAAACATGGTTGACAATTGCATTAATTGATAATTGACAATTTGTATTATTGCTATCTTGAACATAGACTGTTTGACAATAGTTTGATGTACAACCGGCATCAGTGCCCATAGTTAAACATACATTGTAAGTTTCATTAGCGGGAAGTTGATAGTTTAGGTTTTGATAATTGTTTGTGGAGTATATTGTGGCTCCGGTATTAGCAATGGTTATAACCCACCACCATGAGTTTATATTGCCAATAGTAGTAGATGATTGATCCGTAAAAGTATAATTGTGTGCGATATCGCTTTGGTAGGTGAAAGCAGCAGTACACGTATCCGTTGGATTTGTGCCAATATTAATGGTATCACACCATGTACTTTGACAAAGTAATGAGTTAATCGTTAAACAAACTGTGGCAGTTCCTGTAAATCCATTTAAGGGGAAAGCAGGATTTAATGTTGTAAACGTATAACTAGCACCGCCATATTGAACTGTCCAAAATGATGATGTAATGTTTATTTGGGTCGAATCAACATTATAGGAATTGTTGAATAATTCCAATGTGCCACTTGCAGGATTGTAATTGTAGGTAAAATAAGCCTGACAATTCACTTGAGAGAAAACATTTGTTGTAACAACAACAAAGAATAAAATTGCGAAAAGTTTTTTCATAATGATTGGTTTTAAATTGTTTTTATATAGTAACACTAAATTGAGAAAAGGTTGCCTGTGAAATTAAAAATAATATCTGATACCAAGTTGTAAACCGAAGGAATTATTCTTCAATTTGCTTTCAGAACTCGAAGATTTTATGCCGAGAACGTTGAATCTGAAGTAGGGAGACAGTTCTAACAACATTCTATTTGTAATTTGATAATTTGTGAATGCAGATATTTGCCATGACATTCCAAACCTGTATTTTTTAAATTCATCCGTAGTTGCAATCAAAGTAGGCGATTCAACTAAGTTGTATGGCATGCTACCTTTGGTGGTGATAAGCATGCTGATGATTGGACCTGTGCTGAAGCCGAGGTTCACTCTCCCGAAACTTTGCTGCCAACCCACAGAGAGCGGAATTTCAATAAATGAATAGGTGTTTTTCCACGAAGCGTTTCTTAATGTATCGTATTTTTTGGTTCGGATAGTATCATACATGCTTACTAAAGAAGAGTCGGTATTCCAAGTCCACACTGAGTCAACAATTCGGATGGCGGTGTCGGACATATAATAATAATGTTGGTAGCCTCCCGAGGTATCAATGTTCAAATTCTGACCAAGAAATTTTATGTCTTCAAGGTTCTGAGGATTATATTTTAGTTGGTTTGAAGAAATCTTCTCCGTAAAGTTAGCGTATTGCAATCCGAAGTCAAAGAAGAGATGTCTTTTCTCTGCCCTTACGTTTATACCTATGGTTCCTGATGGGAATTGCATTTCGGATGAGTACTGACTTTGTGCGTCATCTATTGTTTGCGAAATGTGAAGTATATCCGACTGAATCAAAGAATGACCTACATAAAATCCTGCTGACCATAAAAGCGGTTGTCGAAGTTTCTTGAGAAATATACTATTGATACATTGCGAAGCATCGGTTTCAATACATGAAACAGCCCGTTTTTGCATTGTTAGCAAATTATCGGTTTCCTGCACTCCTTCAACCATAGCCTTATTGATGTTAGAAATATCTTCAATTTGAGAAGGAGTTTCTTTTTCAGGAAGAATACTTGTTGCTACTTCTATGTTTTTAGTCTTTGTAATCTTTTGCTTTATCGAAATATGATTCTTAGATATTGTATTGTTTTTTGTTCGAGTATCTTCAGCAATAGTTACATTGTTGGCTTTTTTACTATTCGAATTTCCTTTTGCTGTTGGAGTTTTATCTGCAATTTTAGCTACGTTCTTATGTTCTTTTTGAACAATAGGAGCGGTTGTAGCATTGT
>CAIWVT010000624.1 GCA_903916135.1 uncultured bacterium | reverse complement strand
ATCTTTATCGCAATTTATTTCCATAAATAAGCTACTTTTCACGCTTGTCTTTGTAATTATAGGACTATATGGACTAAAAACATTTTCAAGGAATGTATATTGGAAAGACAATCTAACTATTTATGGTGAAGACATAAAAATTTCTTCAAATAGTGCCACTGCCAATAAAATTTATGGTACGGAACTGATAGAAGCCGTAAAAAAAACAAAAAACCAGCAAAACTTATTAGATACATTCACTATTGCAAAGCGATATTTATTAAAATCTATTGAAATCTACCCAAATATGTCTCAATCACTCTTTAAGTTAGGTATAATTTATTATATAGAAAATAATTTTGACTCTGCATATTTTTATCAAAAGAAGGCAAATCAAATTAAAAACAATGATATAGATGAAAATGTCAATTACGGAAAAACACTAAACAAACTAATGAAATATGATGAGGCAATAGAAGTATCCACTCGCGTAATTAAAGCGAATCCACAGCATGAAGGGGCATATTTTAACCTTGCTTTATCTTATACCAACAAAGGAGATTACGAAAATGGCATAAAAAATCTCTTGAAAGTCATTGAATTAAATCCAAAACGGGGTGATGTTTATTACTATTTAGGACAAATTTACAAAGGAAAAGGCGATGCCATCAAATCTAAGGAATATTTAGACAAAGCTGCCGCCCTCGGCTATATGCCATAGTAAACGACATCAAATCAGCACGCCCAAAACTCCAAACTCTGAACTAAAAACTCCGAACTCTAAACTCCGAACTCTGAACTCTGAACTGCAATTTAAAGACTCTATGAACCCAACTCTCCACCCTATCAACCTAAAAAAAAACTATTTAATCTATTTGATCATCCTAACGGGCTTAATCCTGCGTCTGATTTTCCCCGGCGATATGGAGTGGAAGGTTGACGAGAAATGGATGTACGAGAAGGCGCATTTGGCGGTGCAAAACCATGAACTGCCCGAAGCGGGCATGCAAAGTGGCGGCGGCTTGGTCAATCCGGGCTTGAGTTTGGGCGTGTTTGCGGTCATTGCTGCTTTCACTAGCAATCCCTTGCAGATGAATTTGGTGGTGCAGGTGGTGAACATCGTCGCCATCCTGTGTTTTTTGATTTTTGCTATCTATAAAATTGACGAAAAGGAGCTTTCTGTGTGGCTTTGGGGCATTGCGTTGGCGGCGGTCAGTCCGTTGGCGGTACTTTTTTCGCGCAAAATTTGGGCGCAAGATCTCCTGCCGATGTTTTCTTTCCTGATTATTTTAGGAAACCATTATCGCAGCAAGCCTTGGGGCGCCTTTGTGTGGGGACTTGCGGGTGCTTTGATTGGTCAGATTCACATGAGCGGATTTTTCTTCGCCGCGGGGCTATTTTTGTTTTCACTAACGCATGATTATTATAATCATATCAAATTCCGTTGGTTCTGGTGGCTGCTTGGCTCGCTTTTAGGCAGCATCACGCTCCTCACTTGGATACATTATATGATGTTGCATCCGCAGTTTACGCGCCAAAGCTTCCTTACCATATTCCAGTTCAACTTCTTTTTCTATTGGTTCATAGATTCGCAGGGGCTGAACATCATGTACTCCATGCGGCAGGAATTTTGGCAGTTCCTCAAAGAACCATTTATCAATGGTATGCCCACCTATTTGGTTGCGGCGGCGCATTTGTTTTTGCTCATCGTTAGTGGCTTCACAGTGGTGAAACTTGGGACGTATTTTAAACGGATATTTCTATTCTTTAAGAAGAAAATTGCGTTTCGTACCATATTTATAAACCTCAGTATCACAAAGTTTTATCTCTTTAGCATCCTGTTAGGTTTAGGTGTGATGATGACCTTGAGCGCCACCGCCATCCAACCGCATTATTTGATATGCGCTTTTCCTTTTGTGTATATTTTTCTTGCGAAGATACTCCAACACCGCCGTCGTTTGCTGCTTGCCATCATCGTGGTGCAACTGTTCCTCACCCTCAACTTCCTTTTTTATGTTCATAAGCACGACGGCGTTCTAGATGGCGACTATGGCTTTACCTATAGTGCGCAACAGAAGTATAATACCACAAACCCTTAGTGTTTCTTAGTGCTCTTAGTGTCTCAGTGGTAAAAAAATGCTCCCCATAGGGCACGAAAGAAACGCTATATAGAAATAGGTATATAATATAAGGTATAAAGAAAAAAAAATAGGGTCCAAAACCAAAAGCTTTGAACCCTAAATCTGAAACTTGCAACCAGAAACCTGAAACTCGCTCCTTTTACCTTTTACCTTTCACCTTTTACCTTTTACCTGTTAGCCTTTCACGTACTCGACAAGCCCCTTCGCCTTAAAAATATTCATCAGCTTTTCGGGCAAAGCGTTAAACGTGTATGATTTACCGGCAACTTTTATCGTTCCATTCGCCATATCCACTTCCACAGTGTCGCCCACCTTATAATTATCAACCGCTTCGGGCACCACAAGTATCGGCAAACCCTGATTGACCGCCGAACGATAAAAAATACGGTTCACCGACTTACAAATAACCGCCTGCACGCCTGCAAAAGCAAGCCCCACGGCAGGATGTTCGCGCGAACTGCCACATCCAAAGTTCAGCCCGGCAACCACAATGTCGCCCGCCTTCACATTTTCGGCAAAACTTTCGTCCACACCCTTAAAAAGATACGGCATAATCTTGTCGCCCTCCGAACTATTGATATTATAGGTCAAATTACCGGCAAACATCTGGTCTGTATTCATATTATCTATATCCCCATAGCCCCACACGCCTTGCTGGAAGCGCACTTCGCCCTTCTGAGCCTGAATGGAATGTCCCTGTTCTTTCGCATACGGAAACACATCGTTCGCCGTCGTGCCTCTGGGGTCGCTAATCTCGCCCTTGAGTGCCGACCATGCCACTGTGGCAGGCGAAGCCAAGTAAATACTGGCTTTTTCGTTGCCCATACGTCCCAAAAAGTTCCTATTAGCGGTCGAAATCACATTATAACCGTCGGCGGGTATCCCCTGCCCTGTCCCCAAACATGGTCCACAGCTTGGCGAAAGGAAATTAGCGCCACAATTCAGCAAATCAACCACCAAACCCTCTTCCATAGCTTGCTTATAGATCTCCATAGAAGCCGGAATCACCAACAGTTGGAAACCGGCGGGCAGTTTTTTGCCCTTCAAAATCCCCGCAACGATGCGAATGTCTTCTATACGCCCGTTGGTGCATGTCCCAACCAGTGCTTGCTGCAATTTAGTGCCCTGCACCTGCGAAACAGCCATCACATTATCAACATGATGCGGAGCAGCCACCACCGGAAACAACGCATTCAAATCAATAGTAAACTCCTTCAGATATCGGGCGTCCGCATCTGCCCATTCCCCTTGGGTTTTCGCGCCGATAAACTCCCACAACACTTCATCGGCAGGGAACACAGCGTTTTTGGCGCCCATTTCCGACGCCAAATTGGCTATCGTCATCCTATCAGCGATGCTCAAGGATTTCACCCCCTCGCCGTGATATTCTATAGACATATAATCGGCGCCATCGCTGCCCATCATGCCAATAATCCAAAGCGCAACGTCTTTTGCATAAACGCCAGTGGGCAGTTTACCGTTCAACGTAATTTTCACAGATTCAGGCACGCGAAACCAGGTCTCCCCGTGCTTCCACAGCCCGGCGGTTTCCGTCCTATCAATGCCCGCCGCGAACGCATTAAAAGCCCCCGCGGTGCATGTATGACTGTCGCTGCCCACTATAATCTGCTTAGGACGTGCATAAAGGCTCATCAACTGATGACAAATGCCCTTGCCCACATCATGAAACTTCGTGATGCCTTGTTTAGCAACAATGTCGCGTATCTTTTGATAATCGTTCGCCAATTTAGCGTTAGTGGGGGGCGCGTTATGGTCTAAAACGATTAACAATTGCTCTGGATGCGCCACCTGAGCGCCACCCATTTTGCCAAAAGTGGCGTTTATACTTGCTGTATTATCGTGCGAAAGCACAATATCGGGCTTTTTGAAAACGATGCTGCCGCAATCGGCGCCCAAAATCTTTTCTGCGAATGTTTTTCCTTTCATAAGATTAATTTTTTGGGTACAAAGATATATTCTATTTCGATATAGAAGTATTTTGTTGAAAAATTTTTTATTTTTATGGAGAAGAAGAAGCTGCTATTGTCGAATAAAATTCGGCATATTAAACGGAATCTCAATCGAAAGCTCAATGAAACCCATAAAAGCGCCCCCTTCGAACCACGGAGTTTGATGGATCATTTTTTTAATACCATTTTTTTCAATGGTATAAGAATTGTCTTTATGCTTGAGCAGCATGTCGTGTATCATAGCTTTCGCATGTTCGGGATGATAGTCCAAAATGTTCTGCCCAATCAAATCTTTTCCGCCATATTTCTCAAATGTCTTCATTGATTTGTCATTCATATAGAGAATAATGCCCTCCGCATCACACACAGTAACCGCAAAGCGTGTTTCATTAAAATAATTTTGTATCATAGTGATTTATTTTTTTTCGTAATACTTACAGATATCTGAAATGCCGCACTCCTCGCATTTCGGTTTCCGCGCCTGACACACATAACGCCCATGCAAAATCAACCAATGATGCGAAAGCGACATTTTATCCTTCGGAATATATTTCACAAGCTGCTTTTCTGCTGCCAACGGGCTTTTTGCATTCACTGTCAATCCGATTCGTGCAGCTACCCGAAAAACATGCGTATCCACCGCCATCGTAGGTTTCTTATACACCACCGAAGCCACCACGTTCGCCGTCTTCCGACCAACTCCCGGCAGTTTCTGCAACTCATCCACCTCTTCAGGAACCACTCCCTGAAAATCTCGAATCAACATCTTTGCCATACCTATCAAATGCTTTGTCTTATTATTAGGATACGAACAACTTTTGATAATCTGCAGAACATCTTCCTCACTTGCCTGAGCCAAAGCCTCCGCATCCGGAAATTTTGCAAACAAATAAGGCGTAACGATATTCACACGCTTGTCCGTACATTGTGCCGACAAAATCACAGCAGCTAATAATTGGAAAGGGTCTGTATAATATAGTTCGGTTTCTGCATTTGGCAGATGTTCCGAAAAATATTCCACAAAAAGTTTATATCTCTTCTGTATTGAAATCATACTATATAATAAGGTATAAAAAAAAAGCTCCATTACAGAGCTTTTTCTAATCAATTTTTGATTATTGTTCTTAAATTTTGCTCACTCACATTAATCACAGCGAGGGCTTTTGAATACGAAACGATTTCTTTTACTACCGAATCGGGTGGATTTACCATAATTGTCTCCATCTCGTGCTTCGCATCGTTTAACCGAGTAAATTCATTGTAAAGAATATTTTCGGTCTTAATGGCATCTTTAATAGAACTTTTAGCAGACATGTCGGTAATTTCATCATAAACAAATAGTAATAAATCTTCAAGAGTAATGAGTTTGTTCATAGGCACATTAAATTGGTTTTTAGAATAACTATTCAGAAAACGCTTGCAGAAATATTATATTGTATCAGGCGAAAAAAAAACCGAAGAATAATCTTCGGTTCCTTTTTTAATATTTTGATTCGACTAAGCCGTTAAAATCAATTCCTTTTCATCAATCAATTTTCTCATATTAATCAATGCGTATCTCATTCTGCCTAAAGCCGTATTAATACTGACGTTTGTGGCTTCTGCAATGTCTTTAAAGCTCATATCATAATAATGACGCATAACAAGAACTTCCTTTTGCTCTGCCGGCAAATACTCAATGAGTGCTCTCACATCGCTATGAATTTGATCGTGCACCATTTTATCTTCAATAGAATGTTCTAAGATTTTAATGGTATCAAAAACATCGAAATCATCGCTGTTTTCAACCAAAGGAATACGTTTTGATTTCCTAAAATGATCAATAATTAGATTGTGAGCTATACGCATCACCCATTGTAAAAACTTACCTTCTTCCTTATAGGTACCCGACCTTAATGTATTTACCACTTTTACAAAAGTATCTTGAAAGATATCTTCTGCAAGATGATGATCTTTTACAACCATGAGGATGTAAGTAAAAACTCTTTTCTTGTGCCGATTGATGAGAACCTCGAGACTAGAATGATTACCGGTTAAATAACAATCAATCAACTCTTGATCGTTAGATAGCTGCTTAATAGGCATATTTACCTCCTTTTTTTTAATTAATACTGTTTAAGGTAAATTTTATATCCGATAATTGTCCTCCAATGTTAGATTAAATCCAATAGATTTAACGTGAT
>CAIWVT010000623.1 GCA_903916135.1 uncultured bacterium | reverse complement strand
TTTGTAGTCATCATAACGTGTATTGATGTTGAAAGCAGTGACGGTAATTAAAAACAATTCCTGCTCCTTGTTCAACGGCAATTTGCATGTTGAAGCCAATCTTAATAGGTTATGAATTAATGGCGGGAACTCGTTGTTGGTTTTAATATAGAGTGCTTTGAGAAGTTTCTCTATCATCAAATGTCCAACAAATAAGGACCAATTGAATCTTTTGCTTTCGAACATGACCATCATCGTGTCGAAATCATCATCAGAACTATCTATCCAATATTGAATAATTTTATCGCTGTCGAAATTTTCATTTTCCATTGTACAAAATTAGTAATTTTCTTAAATATATATGTGTTTTACGAATGATTTATTTTTGTTGTTTGTATTTAGAGATTTTATACCTATTTAAAAGATGATTCATTAACCAAAAAAAAACGCCCAAATTCAGGCGTTTTCTTATTATCGTAAATCTATAACTTCCACCCCCGGGTGGTCGGCATTTTTGAAAACAAATTTCGTATCTGCAACCACTTTGTTGGTCACGAACTTCGTAACGCTATAGGTATAGACTGTCGAGCCGTTTTTATCGTAAACAATTGCGTTCACAATCTGTTTCTTGGCTTTGTCAATCTCCACACGCATTTTGAAGTAGGAGCGAGCTTTCAGAGGCGTCAAATCAATAATTTGAATCACCACAGCGCCGCGGGTTTCTTCCTTGATGAATTTTGGCGTGAAGCTTTTGTTATAGCCTGTCAGCAATTTGGCAGGATTCATGGCTTGGTCGTCGTTGGGATTGTTCACATTGATTTGAACTTCGTTATTATCTTTAATATACGTCCAAACGGTTTTTCCGTCGCTCATAATCTGTTGTCCGGCAAATTCGAGCCAATATTTTTCGCCCTTCATGGTGGCGATGCCGGTTTTTGTTTCATTGATTTTCTTGGCTTTGTTCTCCATCTTATACGAAAAAGCGATGTCAATGGAGGTGTAAGCTTTTGTTTGCGCACAAACTCCATCCAAAATTGCCACGGCTTTTTTGTCTTGCGCCGAAGCATGGATGGCATACATACAGAATACTGTAAGAATTAAAAATATTTTTTTCATGATGTTTAAAATTAGTGTTGGATTGTTTATCTAAGACTTGTCAAATATTGTTCCAAAGAGTTCAAATCTTTAAATTTAACTTCGCGAGCTTTGCTTCCCTCGAATGGACCCACGATTCCGGCTGACTCCAGTTGGTCAATGATTCTGCCCGCTCTATTATAGCCTAACTTCAGTTTGCGTTGCAGCAAAGAAGTCGAACCATGCTGATGTGTGACGATGCAGCGTGCAGCTTCTTCAAACATGTCGTCGCGCTCGCTGGCATCAAGATTTTTCACCGAATCGCTGTCTTCATCAGGACATTCTGGCAAGAGATACGCTTCGGGATAACCGCGTTGTTGCCCCACAAACTCTGTGATTTCTTCCACCTCGGGCGTATCAATGAAAGCGCATTGCAAACGTATCATTTCGCTTCCGGTTGAGAGCAACATGTCGCCGCGGCCCACAAGTTGGTCGGCACCGCCTGAATCGAGAATAGTTCTGGAATCTATTTTAGAAATCACTCGATAGGCTAATCGCGCCGGAAAATTAGCTTTAATGGTTCCCGTAATCACATTCACCGACGGGCGTTGCGTAGCCACAATCAAATGGATGCCGATAGCCCGCGCCAATTGCGCCAGACGCGCCATCGGAGTTTCCACTTCTTTTCCTGCGGTCATAATGAGGTCGGCAAACTCGTCAACAATCAAAACGATATAAGGCAAATAGTGATGTCCCTCGTTAGGATTTAATTTGCGAGAAATGAACTTGGCGTTGTACTCTTTAATCGTGCGCACATTTCCTGCCTTCAGCAAATCGTAGCGCAAATCCATTTCGATGCAAAGCGAATTCAACGTACGCACCACTTTCCGAATATCAGTGATGATAGCATCTTCAGAATCGGGCAGTTTTGCCAAATAATGTCGTTCGATTTTCGAAAACAAAGTCAATTCCACTTTTTTCGGGTCAATCAACACGAATTTGAGTGTCGCAGGATGTTTTTTATATAATAATGAAGTGATGATGGCATTCAAACCCACCGACTTACCTTGTCCGGTGGCACCTGCCATCAAAAGATGGGGCATCTTAGCCAAATCGGCAACGAAGCTTTTGTTCGAAATTGTTTTGCCTAAACCTATGGGCAAATCGAAGGAATTGTTTTGGAAAGCGTCGGAAGCGATGATGGAGCGCATCGAAACGATTTTTGGATTTTGATTGGGCACCTCAATACCAATGGTTCCTTTTCCGGGCATGGGCGCAATGATGCGGATGCCTAAAGCCGACAAACTAAGGGCAATGTCGTCTTCCAGATTCTTTATTTTAGAAATACGAACGCCCGGAGCGGGGACAATTTCGTATAAAGTTACGGTTGGTCCAATGGTGGCATTGATTTTATCAATCTGTATCGAATAATTGTTGAGGGTTTTCAGGATTCGATTTTTATTAGCTTCCAACTCATCGTTTTGCACCGCTACGTTGCCCGAATCGTATTCTCTCAACATTTCGATGGTTGGAAACTGATAGGACGATAATTCTAAAGTCGGGTCGTATTCCATATCTATCGTAAAATGTTCACGGTCGTCGTCGTCAATAACGCTATCGGTAATCGGAATTTCAATTTCTTCAATCGGAGTGATGGTGAAAGGGATATTGTTTCTATCAACCACTTCATCATTGTCCACTATCGAATTGTCCAATTCAATGGAATTATCATCGTTCATGGGGCGAGCTACGGTTTTAAGTTCGAATTCCACATCGGGTCCGTCCTCCTCGTCTTCTGAATCCATGCTGCCGAAAACGGTGTTACGCGAAGCGAATTCGTTCTTTCGGGCAGGCGATTCATTGATGGTTTCTGTTTCTGTTGATGCTTCCTCTTCGTCCTCAACCTTCACTTTTTTCTGCCAACGCTTATGGATATTATATTCGATGATGAGAAAACTAAAGATGATAAAGAACAGAAGTATGCCTGCACCGATTTTTCCGATGATGCTATTGAGCCAAACGTTAATCTGAAACCCGAAGGCACCTCCGTATATCAGCAGGTCGCCTTTGTTCAGGAAGAACGATGTGGTCACCGAAATCCAAATCAATCCGAAGATGGCGTATTTGGTAGCTTTTTTAAAAGGATATAAAGATATATTTAAAAATAAGGTAAGCCCTGCCAAAAACAACCAAATCATGAAAAAATAGGAAGCCACCCCAAACCATTGTTTTATGAACAAATAAGATAAAACGGCACCGATTTTGCCCATCCAGTTACCGGATTGCAAACTATTGTCGGTAAGAACTTTTCCTAAAGAATTAAAAAAGATGTTGTCGTCGTCCTTCCAATTGAACATATAGGAAGTGAAAGCGATGAGCAAATAAAAAGAAAACAACAGTAAAAACAAGCCAAAAACTTTTTGGAACTTTTCGCCTTTAAAAGTAGCAATTAATCCGCTGAAATTTTTCGTTTCTTTTTTCTCTTTTTTTGGCTTTTTAATTTTTTCTTTTACGGGTGTTT
>CAIWVT010000622.1 GCA_903916135.1 uncultured bacterium | reverse complement strand
GACAAAACGACCGACGCTTCTTGATTTTCGGAAACTTTGGGATTGGGTATCCTTTTTAGATATTTTGTCATTGCTTGCTAATTCTTATATTTTTTTTTAGATTCTTTCTTAAATAAACTTTACTTTTGCATTTATTGATTTCATCAAACATTTAATAGAAAATGAAATATTTTAGGATTACACTTCTTGTTTTCGTATTATGTATCGCCAAGAGCACTTTTGGCGGTATTTATCTGGATATAAAAATCTTTACCGGAAACAAAATCAATAACGTGGCTTTTACCCCTTTGACTGGCAAATATTCCTTGTTCGATGCAGACAAAAAGGTCATGGACATCCTAAAGAACGAAACCATAACGCTGAGAGTTGAGAACGATACCATACTGGTTTATAAGGCAAATGTGCGCATAGGTTCGTTTTTGTCCATAAGTTTAAGCGGAAGGGGTTTGCTAAATTCTTTTAAGGTGAAACCGGCAAACCCAACGATTAAAGAGCGCCTGTATGACGACGACTTGCGCATTTCTGTTTCTGGGGGATCTTTTTTGATTGTCAACCATGTGGAATTGGAGAATTATGTAGCGGGTGTGGTGCAGTCGGAAGGCGGCAGCAGCGTGAAAGATAACGATTTCTATTTGGTTCAGGCAATCACATGTCGCACCTATGCACTCAATAATATGAAAAAACATGGCAAGGAAGGTTTTAATTTGTGCGACAGTGTGCATTGTCAGATATATTTAAACAAATGCAAAAACAACGACATCCTTGCCGCAACGTTCAAAACTACCGGAGATGTGATTGTTGACAAAGATAATAAAATGATTTCGGCAGCTTTTTGTTCCAATTCGGGCGGCACTACGGTGAATTCGGAAGATATTTGGAAAATCCCTACTTCCTATCTCAAATCTGTTAATGATACTTTTTCTTTGAAGATGCCCAATGCCACTTGGGAATATAAAATTTTGCAAACCAACTGGCTCGACTATCTCTTTAGCAGATTTAACTACAACGTGAACGACCTTGCGAAGAAAAACTATGCACTGAATTTCAAAGAAGATACACGGAAAGTGTATTTTGCTGATAGTATTTTATTGACGACTATTCGTGCTGATTTGGGCTTGAAATCCACTTGGTTCTCCATTGAGCAGCAAGGCGCGTATATGGTGTTTAAAGGCAGAGGCTACGGACACGGAGTCGGCTTGAGTCAGCAAGGCGCCATCCGCATGGCACAACTTGGCTATAGCTATATTGACATCATCAAATTCTATTATAAAGATGTGGATATAGTGAACTACGAGGAGCTTATGGTGAAATAATCATGTTCTGGAACCGATTTCCTTTAGTTCGGGTATTAATTCCTTTCATCGCAGGCATCTGCTTTGCGCTTTATTTTCAACTTACTTTTATCCTGCCTTTGGGATTGTTCTTCGCTCTGATTCTTATCAGTTATACCTTCATATTTATTCTGCAACGAAAACTTAGCTACCGTTTACGCCAGCTGCCTGGTTATGTCATCCTTTTGTTTTATATGTGTGCAGGCTATCAATTGACAGTACTGAACCTGAATACAAATAACCCGAACTATTTCGGAAGATTCGTTGGCAAGAAAAATTTCTCCATTGCCATGCTCACGGAACCCATACAAGTAAAGGAAAAAGTGTGTAAGGCGGTGGTCAACATTTCCGATGTTCGGGATTCACTTCAGTGGCATCCTGTATTGGGGAAGGCAATAATTTATTTCGAGAAAGATTCAGTTTCTCAGCATTTGAATTATGGGGATAAAGTTTTAGTTTGCGGTAAGCTTGCAGAAATAAACCCCCCGATGAATCCGGGTGAATTTAATTATAAAGCCTATTTAAAAAATCGTTCCATAGAATATCAGGTGTATGCAGCGCAGCATGATTGGAAGTTTCTGAGTAATCATAACGGCAATCCATTCTTTGCTTGGACCTATAAAATTAGAGATAAATTATTAAAGATATTAATGGACGAGGGAATTTCGGGCGATGAATATGCCGTGGTTTCGGCACTCTTGATTGGCTATACCGACAAACTCGACCCTGAGTTGATTAAGAATTATCAGGGCAGCGGGGTAATGCACATATTAAGTGTATCGGGCATGCATGTGGCTATCGTGTTTGCGGTGATGAATTTGTTGTTGTCTTTCTTCAATAGAATGAAGTACGGGCGTATTCCGAAAGCATTGATATTATTACTGTTTATTTGGTTTTATGCCATGATAACGGGTTTGGCTCCACCAACAATACGCGCAGCCGCCATGTTTACGTTTATTGTGATAGCAAAGGCAAGCCGAAAGCGTACGAATATTTATAATGTATTAGCAGCTTCTTTATTGGCGCTTCTAATTTGGAATCCGTATTATCTACTTGACGTAGGTTTCCAGTTGTCTTATCTCGCAGTGATAGGCATCGTGGCACTATATCCCTCTATATATTATAGGTATGCACCGCGATATTGGTTAAGCGATCAGATTTGGTCGTTGCTGTCGGTTTCCATCGCAGCGCAGTTGATAACCTTTCCCTTGAGTCTGTATTATTTTCATCAGTTTCCCAACTACTTTCTGTTGACCAACCTCATTGCGGTTCCTTGGTCGGCGGTGGTGATTTATTTGGGGATGGCTGCACTCGTTTTTTCTTGGGTTCCGTGCTTGTCGGTAGTGTTGAGCAAGGCACTCACCTATTCGCTAATCTTCTTAAACGGTTCCATTTCATTTATTGAACAACTCCCCTATGCTGTGTGGAGAGCCATTTCCATAACTACTTTTGAAATGCTTTTATTTTATATGATTATCGCTCTGTTTTTTGTTTATCTAGTGAAAAATAATAAAAAGATAGTATTGGGAGGCTTGGCGATGCTAGTGATTTTATCGGTTTCCCTGTCGGTTCATGCGTTTCAGGCAGCACATCAAAAGAAAATTATCGTATATAACATTAAGAAACACACTGCGATTGATTTCGTTGACGGCAACAGATGTTATTTCGTTTCCGATTCTGCTTTGCAAAGCGATGTGCTGAAACAGGCATACCATATCTTCAACAATCGTTGCCAACTGAAAACTGAACCTGCGAAAAGCTTACCTATCAACACTTCTTCGTTTCTGAGTTTCAATAATGCCTTCTATATAAATTCAGGTTTTGTTCAGTTTGCAGGGAAGAAAATAGCAATAGTATCACATGAAATCAAGGATTCGACAGCCATGAATGTGGATGTTGTTCTAATTACCCATAATGCCCCGGTGGCAATAGCAGCATTGCGCAAGCACTATCAATCTCAACTAATCATTTTCGATGCGTCGAACTCATCTTTGAATATCCAGAAATGGAAACAGGAATGTGAAGCACTTCGCATCCCCTATTATGCAACGGCGGATAGCGGTGCATGGATGCTTGATGTAGAATCTTCCGAATAAAAAAAAAGCTGCTACTTTTTCGGTAACAGCTTTCCTTAATTTGTAATAAAAAATTACTTACAATTCTTCACAATAAAACTTCCAAGTGCTCTGCCGGCATTCACATACGCATTCGTAATACGCAATCCAGTGTCATAATTGGCAAAGGAGGTGGAAGTGCCCACGCATTTCGTAACAGAAATGGATGCCAACACATTCGAGGGATTTGCAGTTTCAACGATATTGGCTATGATGTTGATGTAGGTTTCTTGTCCCACATCATGACCAAAAGTGGACACGCCAATGTAAACACCTGGTTCCGTTTTGGTGATAGTTACCTGTAGGGTATATTTAGTGGTGGCTTCGCCTGTAACGGAGGTGGCAACGATGCCAAGTTTCTTGATAGATTTGTTGAACCAATCCATGAATTGCGGCTCGAAACGATCCACTCGGTCGGTTTTCCATTTGGTAGCCCAGGTGTCGCCCGATTTGGGTTTCGCGCGGTTCTGTTCTTTAGTTTTTTGGATGATATACGCTTCTTCTGTCAGTTCGCCCACCATCATATTGTCATAAATGAACTTCACATTGAGCGAAGTTTGCCCTTTCAGGAAGCCCACGGTGCCTGTGATAAATTTGGCACTGCCTGAGCCGAAGCCCGGCTGCGCGATGCTTAACGTTGACATGAACGCCAAAGCAAGGAAACATAAAATAAGTTTGTTTGTTTTCATATACATTATATTTATTGGTTAGTTTACATTAGTTTTATTCAATTATTCTTGTTCAGGGTCGGTAGCTTCATCGCCCTTTTTGCCTTTTTTCTCTTTAGGTTCTTTTTTAGGTTTCTCTTCTTTCTCGGGTTTTTCTTCTTTTTTAGCTTTTTCCGGATGCGTCGGCTTATCTTCCTTCACTTCTTTGGGTTGCTTAACCTTTTTGGTACATTCTGCCACTATCATAGCGCTCAACTTGTCGGCAATCGTACCATAAGCATAAGAAATTTTTAGTTGCGAGTCCATCATTTGTCGTGGCAGCTCGGTAACGCCAATAATGCGGTTGGCTTGGATGATGCAAACGGGTTTGTCCAGATTGGCAGTGTCAACAATGGTGATTTCAACATCTATATAGGTGTCGCGTTTCATGCCGCTGGCAAAATAACCCGGTTCAATTTTAATAGTTTTCACTCGCATAACATACTGCGCATCATTGTTTCCAGGGGTAGCCACCAGTTTGAGGCGTATCGTGCCCAAATTAAACTGCTTGATGAACTTCGGCTCGAACATGCCTCCACGATCGGCATCCCATTTAGCAATAAAAGCATCTGCATCGGGAGCTTTGCGAAATTCTTTGCGCTTTTGTTTCAGATACATCTCTTCTGTGAATTCACCTACCCGCAGATTGTCGTAGTCAAATTCGATGTTGACATCTGTTAGACCTTTCAGAAACAGTAAGTTTCCATACGTAACGGTTACGTCTTGCGCCTGACTCTTTGTATGAAACAAAAAGCAAAGCATTACGATTAAAAATAGTTTATGTGCCTTCATAACATTTTAATTTTATTTTGGTACAAAGATATGATTTTTTTTATTTGTACGTATTTTTTTTTATTTTTTTGACTTTATTTATTTTAAGAGTGTTTTCTTTTTATGAGTTCATTCATTGTCATTGATGGTCATTTGTCGGCATTTATGGTCATTGGTCATTTGTTGTTATTAGTTGTCATTTGTGGTCATTGTTTGTCATTGTTTGTCATTTTTTTTCTGTAATAATTGATGAAGAAATGCTGTATTGTAAAAGATTTTCGCGGGGATTAATAAAAATCTTGCTTTTTATGTAAAAAAAAAATCTTTGTATTGATAAAAGTACTATCTTTGCCCCCTGCAAAAGATGCTATTTTTATGAAACCTTATTGTTCATTTCAGCTAATGTTTTTTTTCTTCTTCCCATCAAGGGTTGATACAGGAAATCTTTTGCCTTTTCCCACCAACAAGCTTTTTCAAATCAATATCTCCTTAATTCAGAGCCTATTAATTAGCATTATCGTTTTCATAAAAAAAAATCCACCGTCTCTTTTTCAAAATCCACCGTCTCTTTTTCAAAATCCACCGTCTCTTTTTCAAAATCCACCGACTCTTTTTCAAAATCCACCGACTCTTTTTCAAAATCCACCGACTCTTTTTCAAAATCCACCGACTCTTTTTCAAAAT
>CAIWVT010000621.1 GCA_903916135.1 uncultured bacterium | reverse complement strand
TCAGCCAAATCGCAAATCTGATCTAATTTAGCGATGTCGCCGTCCATAGAAAAAGAACCATCGGTAGCAACCATAATAAAACGGCAACCATTGGCGACAGCTTCTTTCAAGCAGCGTTCCAAACCTTTTGCCATTTTGTCGTTGGCAGGGTCAATTTCTTCCACATCGCGCATGTCGCCATGTTTGTAAATCCAACGTTGCGCTTTGCACAAACGAATGCCGTCAATAATAGAAGCATGATTCAAAGCATCAGTGATGATAGCATCGTCCTCGCCCAACAATGGTTCGAAAACGGCTCCATTAGCATCGAAGCATGAAGAAAACAAAATAGTGTCTTCCATACCCAAGAATTCAGAAACCTTACGTTCCAATTCTTTGTGAATGTCTTGCGTTCCACAAATGAAACGTACCGACGACAAACCATAGCCGCGACGGTCAATTTCTTCGTGCGAAGCTTTTATCAAATCGGGATGCGATGACAATCCCAGATAATTGTTTGCACAGAAGTTCAGACATTTTTTGCCTTTCACAACGATTTCTGCGCCTTGTGGACTTTCTATAATCCGTTCTGTTTTGAAAAGTTTTTGTTCGTGCAGTTTTTCCAACTCACCAGCCAAAAACTCATTGATTTTTTTTTGCATTGTAATATCTCCTTTTTTTATTTTGTAAATTATTATTATTTCACTTTCGTGATATATTTTGCCACAAAGACACAAGGACTCAAAGTTTCACAAAGTTTGTTATGCAAGATAAGTCTGCTTTGTGTTTCTTAGTGCCTTAGTGTCTTAGTGGCATTTTGTAAAATTGATTCACTTTATAACTTTATAAACTTTTACCTTTAAAAACTTAAATCAAACCTTTTTTGTGTTTTTCTCCAATAACTTTCAACATATCTTGAGTCATCATATCCAAATCAAAGCTTGGACTCCATCCCCATTCTTCGCGAGCAGCTTTATCATCCACTGCATCGGGCCAACTATCGGCTATCGCTTGACGGAAATCGGGTTTATATTCAATGGTAAAAGTTGGGATGTACTTTTTAATACTGTCCGCAAGGTCTTTCACCGAAAAACTCATAGCACCAACATTGAAGTCGCTATGATGTTTCAACGTAGAGAAATCGGCTTGCATCAAATCAACAGTAGCTTTCAAACAGTCGGGCATATACATCATCGGCAAACGTGTGTCTTCTTTCACAAAACATGTATATTTGCCATATTTTATAGCATCATAATAAATAGCCACAGCGTAATCAGTAGTTCCGCCACCGGGGAGGGTTTCGTTGCTGATGATGCCGGGATAACGCAAACCGCGAACATCCAAACCATATTTCTTCACATAATAATCAGCCACCAATTCGCCTGCCACCTTTGTGATGCCATACATGGTAGAAGGTTTCAGCACCGTTTCCTGTGGCGCACAATCCAAAGGCGTTCCGGGACCAAAAACAGCAATAGAACTTGGTACCAACACCTGTTCCATTTTCATTTCGCGAGCCACTTCCAACACATTGAAAAGACCATTCATATTGATATCCCATGCTTGCAAAGGATTTTGTTCGCCCACTGCTGACAATATAGCAGCCATATTGATAATACAATCCACACCATGTTTTTTACAAACATCTTCCAAAGCTTGTTTGTTCACTACATCAAAATATTCGAAAGGACCTGAATTGGCAACCATTTCGGAAGGTGGAGATTTGCGAGTACTGGCAATAACGTTGTCATTACCATAAATGCGGCGGAGCTCCATAGTTAGTTCAGATCCAATCTGACCAACAGCTCCAACTATAAGTATTTTTTTCATTTTTAAATAAAATATTTGGTTTTTAATGATTGTTTTTTTATTGGGTACAAAATTAATTTTTTTAAGCACACAAGCAATAAAATTTTGTGTTATTTATCTTTCTTATGAAAAAAAAATAAAAACAACGTTTTTTTTATCACTTTTGCGCTTATATCGGAGGAAATTATTAATTTTGAAAAAAAAATTATTTATGAAAAAATATCTGATTGCTTTAGCTATGTGTGCACTGTTTTCTGCAAGCAGTTTTGCACAAAAAGAAAACCTTATAAAACTCAGCCCCTCAGTGAATGATGTGATTGTTTACCTTACGGGAGCGCAAATTCGCTACAAGGTGAATGTCAATATGACGCAGGGTAGAAACCTTTTGGTGCTGTCGGAGATGTCGCCAAAACTAAATCCTGCAAGCATTCGCATTACGGCTGATGAAAATTCTACCGTATTATCCGTTTCGAACAAAATTTCGAGCGAAGCAGTGGATGCCGAACAAGCAAAGCTCAATAGAATCAACGATTCGATTAAACTTGTTGGCAAAAAAATCAACGCAGATAGCGATGAACAGAATGCTTTGGGCATACAGAAAGATTTGTTGATAAAGAATCTTTCCCTTGGCGGACAAAACACGGGAGTGAACGTAGCCGAATTGCAGAAAGCAGCAGACTTCTATCAAACGCGCATTTTGGAAATCAACAAAAGACTGACGGAGTTAGCTGCTGATGGAAATTCCCAAGCCATTTTGCTTGTTGATTTGCAATCTAAAGCCAATAAACTTGAATTAACGACAAAAACCCAACGCACAGAAATATCGGTGTTATTGGTTTCCGAAAAAGCACAATCCACTTCTTTGGAGATTTCCTATGTGGTGAATGATGCCGGATGGATGCCCTATTATGATGTGAAATGCACCGACATCAGCCAGCCGATTATCTTAAACTATCGAGCCAAAGCCTACAACAATTCAGGAATTGATTGGAACGACATTCCCCTCACGCTTTCTACTGCCGATCCTGGGCTTAATATCGCTGTGCCCATCTTGCAAACATGGTATCTGAACAATTCTTATGGCGCAGAAGGTTGGGGTGGACTTTCAAAAGGAAGTTATAGTGTTTCCACCACCAATGAAAGTAATGCCGATGGAACAACCTACGCTTGGGATTATGAAGTCAATGGCAAAGCACAAGACCGGAAACAAATTCAGCTACAATCGGTACAGTTGCAACAAATTTCCGTACCGGAGTTGAGTTTTAATTTCCCCATCAAAGCGCGCTACACCATCCCTTCGAATGCGCAACCCTATATCATTGATGTGGAAGAACGTTCTATTAAGGCTACCTATCAATATATCGCCATTCCTGTGTTAGAGAAAAGTGCCTATCTGTTAGCCTGCATCAGCGATTGGGAAGAACTGAATTTGGTGGAAGGCAATGCCAATATCTATTTGGATGGAACGTATGTAGGACAATCGTATCTGAATCCCAATGCCATTTCCGACACACTGCAGATTTCTTTTGGCAAAGATAGCCGCATACAAGTTGACCGCGTGAAGATGAAAGAATACAGCAGCCGCACATTGATTGGATCCAAACGCAAAGGCACTTATGTGTATGAAATCACCATTAAGAACAATCATGCCACACCGATTAACATCGAAGTGCGAGATCAATTGCCTGTAAGCAGCAATCAGGACATAGAGGTTACGGTGGATCAGATTTCGAATGCCACACACAACCCTCTGACAGGTTTCTTAGATTGGAATTTTGTGATAGACCCAGGCAAAGTGCAAACCATAAAACTTGGCTACACGGTGAAATATCCAAAGAATTATACCATTCCCATGAAAAAGATGAAACAAATGGAGAGTCCAAGATTTTTATAAACAAAACTATTTATAATGTTGACCATAAAAACTTTTACATTTAACGACATAGGTGTGAATACCTTTGTGCTTTCGAGCACCAACAACGAGTGCGTGATTATTGACCCGGGCTGCTATACCGATGCCGAAAAGAAACAGTTAGACGCTTATATTTCCGGAGCCAACCTAAAAGTAATGGCACTTTTGATTACACATTGCCATATTGATCATGTTTTAGGCATTGCTCACATCGAAGATACCTATAAGATTGGTGCCACGATACATGCAGCCGGTGCCGAGTTTTTGCGTGCTTCGGTGGGCTATGCTTCGGTGTTCGGTTTCGAATTGGAGCGCATTGTGAAAGCTGCACATTTTATGGATGAAGGCGACATGATGCGCTTTGGCGATGTAAGTCTGCGCGTGGTTTACACTCCCGGTCATGCCGATGGCAGCGTTTGTTTTATTTGTGATGAAGAAGAACTTGTGTTTGTAGGCGACGTGCTATTTCTGGGAAGTATCGGCAGAACCGATTTACCCACAGGCGATTTCAAGATGCTTACTCAAAACATCAAAAGCAAACTATTCACCCTTGCCCCCACTTACACGGTGTATCCCGGGCATGGACCTACTACAACTATTGGATATGAAAAGATGAACAACCCGTTTCTTGATTAGGGAGGAAACGTTTGTTGAGTTTGTCAAGTTATACCATTACTTCCTTGTTTCAATCATAAGCTGGAGCATTTTGATGGCAGCTTCGGGGATTTTGGTTCCGGGTCCGAAGATTGCCAAGGCGCCTGCTTTGTAGAGATAATCATAATCCTGAGCAGGAATCACCCCGCCTACGATAACCATGATATCGGGTCTGCCAAGCTTATGCAATTCGCTGATGACTTGGGGCACCAAGGTTTTGTGTCCTGCAGCCAAGCTGGATACGCCCAAAACATGAACGTCGTTTTCGACGGCTTGTTTGGCAGCTTCGGCAGGGGTTTGGAACAAAGGACCGATATCCACATCGAAGCCTATGTCGGCATAGCCCGTGGCAACCACTTTGGCACCGCGGTCGTGACCGTCTTGTCCCATTTTGGCAATCATGATGCGCGGACGGCGACCATCAAGGGCAGCGAAGTCGTCGGCAAGTTGGCAGGCAGTTTTGTAGGTTTCGTCGTTGCGCGATTCGGAGGAGTAAACTCCTGAAATGGTTCGTATCACTGCTTTGTATCTTCCAAAAACTGTTTCACATGCTGAGGATATTTCGCCCAAAGTGGCGCGAAGACGGGCAGCCTGAATGGCAAGTTCCAGGAGATTGCCTTTGCCAGACTGACAAGCTTCGGTGATGGTTTGCAGTATTTTCTGAACTTCTTCATTGTTGCGATTTGCTTTAAGCTGGTTGAGGCGGATGATTTGAGATTCGCGCACGGCGGTGTTGTCCACCTCAAGGGTAGCCATAGGGGCTTCTTTTTGGAGGCGATATTTGTTGACGCCAACGATGGTATCCTTGCCGGAATCAATGCGGGCTTGTTTGCGGGCTGCGGCTTCTTCGATGCGCATCTTGGGCAAGCCGGTTTCTATGGCTTTTGCCATGCCGCCCAAAGCTTCTACTTCCTGTATGAGTGTCCAAGCTTTGTGTGCTAGTTCGTTGGTGAGATATTCCACATAATAGGAACCGCCCCACGGGTCAACCACTTTGCAGATGCTGGTTTCTTCTTGGAGATATATCTGGGTGTTGCGAGCAATACGGGCAGAGAAATCCGTTGGCAGAGCGATGGCTTCGTCTAAAGCATTGGTGTGAAGCGATTGGGTGTGACCCAAGGCGGCACCAAGTGCTTCGACACAGGTACGAGCGATGTTGTTAAATGGGTCTTGTTCGGTAAGGCTCCAACCAGAGGTTTGACAATGGGTACGTAAGGCTAAAGATTTTGGATTCTTTGGATGGAAAGTGTTGACCAACTTTGCCCATAGCATACGAGCAGCACGGAGTTTGGCGACTTCCATAAAATGGTTCATGCCAACGCCCCAAAAGAAGGACAGACGCGGGGCAAAGGAATCTATGTCCATGCCTGCATTGACACCGGCGCGGAGATATTCCAAGCCATCGGCAAGGGTGTAAGCCAACTCAATGTCGGCGGTGGCACCGGCTTCCTGAATGTGGTAGCCACTGATGCTGATGGAATTGAATTTCGGCATGTTTTTGGAGCTAAACTCGAAGATGTCGGCAATGATTTTCATGGACGGCAAAGGGGGATATATATAGGTGTTGCGTACCATAAATTCTTTGAGGATATCGTTCTGTATGGTGCCGCTGAGTTTCTCCATGGGCACGCCCTGCTCTTCGGCAGCAACGATATAAAATGCCAATACAGGCAATACAGCGCCATTCATGGTCATGGATACGGACATTTTGTCAAGAGGGATGTTGTCGAAGAGTATCTTCATATCAAGAATGGAGTCAATGGCAACACCTGCTTTGCCCACATCGCCCACCACACGTTCGTGATCGGAGTCGTAGCCGCGATGGGTAGCCAAATCGAAAGCGACGGACAAACCTTTTTGCCCTGCTGCCAAATTGCGACGATAGAAAGCATTGGATTCTTCGGCGGTGGAGAAACCGGTATATTGACGAACAGTCCAAGGTTGCATCACATACATGGTGGAATAAGGTCCACGCAAAAAAGGTGGCAGCCCTGCGGCATAGTTCAAATGTTCCATGCCAGCTAAGTCGTCATGGGTGTAAACGGGTTTCAACGGAATCTGCTCAGGTGTGAGCAAGGGAATTGCAGTTGAGGGAGTTTCGCTCTTAGGACTTCGAACAGGGGAAGCTTGATAAGATATGTTTTTGAAATTGGGTCTCATGGGTGAGTTTATTGGTTAATTGGTTGATTAAGTTAATTGGGTTAATTGGGTTAATTGGGTTAATTGAGTTAATTGGGTTAATTGAGTTGATTGAGTTAATTGAGTTGATTGAGTTAATTGAGTTGATTGAGTTAATTGAGTTGATTGAGTTAATTGAGTTGATTGAGTTAATTGAGTTAATCCCGACACTGCGTGTACGGGACAGGTTGAGTTGATTGGTTAAATAAGTTAAGTACGTTGAGTCGTTGTTGAGCGAATTACTAATTGACTAATTGACTAATTGACTAATTAACTAATTGACTATTTAACTAATTAACAAATTAACCATTTAACCTAATCAACTAATTAACTAATTAACTAATCAACCAATTACTATTTTCTGAAATTTAGTTAATGCGTCAACAAGGTCAAGGCGGGCATGGATGAAGTCATCAACACCTGCGGTTTTCAGTTCGTGGAGGATGTCTTTCGGATAGCCGGCAATGACAAGCTGAATGTTGGGGTTCGCTAGCTTGGTGGCGGTGGCTAACAGGGGAGCGTATTGAGCATATTCCTCATCAGAGCTGCAAATCACCACGATATTGGCTTTCGATTTGAGGATGAGTTTCACGGTGGCATCAATGTCTTTCGACAGATATTCTTCCATCATCTCGTAGCCCGCACAGCCAAAGAAGTTGGTGGCGAAGGTGGCGCGTGCTTTGCGCATGGCTAAATTGCCATACGAAGCCAAGAACACTTTCGGGCGACTGCCTCCTGCCTGCACAAATTTCTCTGTAGTTAGTCTGATTTCTTCAAAAGCTTCGGCTCCGCGATACATATTGAGATAGGCATTTTTATCTTTGTTGGGTACGAAACGAATTTCTTGCAACATATTTTCGTTCAAATTGGGGAAAATATTGGTGCCAAGTATGGGCGATTTCCGCATAGCGATGTCGAGGCTACGTTGGGCTGCAACCTTTTCGATATCGCGCTTGAGGTTACCGTTTTCCATCTCCCCAAGTATGCCACCCGCTTCCTCTATCTGTTGAAACTGTTGCCAAGCACGTTGCGCAATTTCGTCGGTCAACGATTCGATATAATAAGAACCTGCTGCAGGGTCAATCACCTGACCTAAATACGCTTCTTCTTTTAAAATAATTTGGATATTGCTGGCAATACGCGCACTGAATTCATCGGCATCGGTATAAACATTATTGAAAGGTAATAGTGTCATGGCGTTGGCACCGCCAATAGCCGCCGACATACATTCGGTGGTGAGGCGCAACACATTCACATACGGATCATAGATAGATTTGTTCCAAGTGCCGCTCGTGGCATGAATCTCCACCTTCAGCGAATTGGGATTCTCGGGTTTATGTTGCTCTGCCATGCGTGCCCACAACAAACGTGCAGCGCGCAACTTGGCGATTTCCATAAAATAGTTGGAACCGATGCCGAAGGTGAGTTGAATGTCGGCACACACATCGTCAATCGGCAAGCCGCGCTCGGTCATCTGCACCATATATTCATTTGCCGAAGCCAACACATACGCCAACTCCTGCACCGCAGTGCCTCCCGCATTATAGAAATGAACGCCGTTTACGTTCAACACTTTAAAATTTGGCAAATGCACTTTAATGTATTTAATTAATGCTGCGGCTTCGTTAAAATTGTCGTTTTTGCTGTTGTAGTAGTATCCATGAAACAAATAAAAAGCGATGGAATCGAAGTTGAACGAACCCTTCACCTTTTGGACATCGAAGCCTGCTTTGCGCACATATTCTATCAGCAAATCTGCCAAAATAGAATACGAATGTGATGAAAAGAAATGCACACTGATTTCTTCCATATTGATGCCTTTGAGCAATTTCGCCAACTCCTGACGATAAGCAAGCTCCTTCACCTTGAAACTGATTGCCATAGCACCTCTTGCAATGGCTTTCAACGCTTGTTGGTTGGCTTTGCTGACATCTTTCACCACAATTTCTTCGCGTATTTGCCACACATTGTTCGCATCGCTGTTGCCGCGCACAAAAGGATATTGTCCGGGCAATGCCTGCTGATAGGCAAAACCCTTGGTATTTTCCGCACGATAATAGGGCTTCACCTTTATGCCTTCATAGGTGTTCCAGATAAGTTTTTTCTCATAATCAGCACCTTTCAGGTCTTCGGCTATCTTCTGTTCCCATTGCTGTGTGCTGATAGACGGGAACTCCAAAAACAGCGTTTGGTCTTTTGTATCTTTATTCATTATTTAAGCTGTAAAATATTCGCCGCAAAAATACTAATTTATATGAGATGCCAATGAAAAAATCAAATATATTTAAGTAATTAGTTGATTAGGTTAAATGGTTGAATAAGTTGAATTGGCTGAATTGTTGTATTGTTGTATTGTTGAATTGTTATTTGTTGTAGGGTGATTGTAGGCACAGGCTAACATGATAGAAGGGATGGAGGCAGAGGCTAGCGCAGAAAGGGTGCGAAGTTGCAAACTTTACTCAACTAATTTTGAGTGAAGCCTTCACTCCAAGTGAAGGCTTCACTAACTCAATTTAGCCTGGGGTCTAAAAGGATGGAGGCGACGGAGGTAGAGGCTATCGCCGAACGGGTTTCACTGCTGTTTCTACGAAGCACTGCTGTTTAAAGTTACTGCTTTCCTGTCTACGAAGCACAGACCGCATGAATTATAGCCGCTGTTGGCGGTAGTTTTATTTTATTATTTCTATTGATTCTTGATTTAAATCACATATTGCTGTTATTTCAAATTGTTCAGGTTTGTCAAGGTCATTTAGATCAAAACTGTAAATGTCAAATTGATATTTGGTCGATTCTATCTTAATTAATTTTGTATAGTTCAGGCATTGGTTTACCCGCAATTCTTTGAAAAGGTCAATTACAATTTGTGATTTCATCAATATATCAATTGCTTTTTCGATGCGAGTACGTTCCTCATATAACTCTGAATAATATTTCTCTTCCGCATTTTTGACTCCCATTGAATCAAGTTTAACCCAGATTCTTTTATTATGATTCCTAACACTGTCTATCAATCCTTCTGGTATGATGTCCCCTGCAACTGATTTTGTCTTAAATGGCCAACTTTCGGAAACTATTTTATGAGCATTTTCATTGACAAAATCTCCAATAGTAAAAATAGTCCATAATTCTAATGTTTTATTACTATTTGTCTCTTGCGAAAAAATGGCAATTGTATTAAAAAGTAAGAAAATTATTATAATTGTTTTTTTCATTTTAAAATTACTGCTAACGGTTGAGGCTTGCTATTCGGTGGGGCGAATCGAAGCCGTTT
>CAIWVT010000620.1 GCA_903916135.1 uncultured bacterium | reverse complement strand
TAGATAAAAAAAAATTTATAATGATGTTTTGTTTAGATGAGATGTTTATAGGTTATTATAAAAATAATCATCTTCAATGTACGCCCTTAGTGCATCATTTCGTGCTATGCTAAGGTGTCCATCAAAGGCGATGATTATTTCAGTTTCAGGGAATTTGCCCACCGACATACCAATTCTGTTTGAGAAACAGTCGGAATACGTTCAGGATTTGCTTTTCCGATATAAGGTGGAGGCATTTTCCCTTTGGTGATTGCTTTACACATCGCATTCGACTTTTTGGCTTGTTTCTTGACATTATACGTGTCCCATTTATTGAAATTCCATGCTTCCAATGCCATCGGATTATCTCCTCCGCCATGACAACCCACGCATGAATTGTTTAACACATTAGCCACATCAGGAGGTATGCCGACAGAGGATTGGATGGTTTTCGCTTGGCTAAATGCACCAAAAGATTGCGCAAACACTACTACAGCCAGCGTGATTACTATCACGAAGGCAACTTTAATTGAAGCTTTTAATGCTCTCATTTTTTTAAGTTTTTAGTTTATTATTAATTTTAGACAAAAGTACTACCAATGCACTGCAGCAGTGTTACACAATTCGTTATATGACTTGCATAATTCACACATTATCATCCTTCGTTTTATTGCATAAGGAGTTTTTGTTCATGGTTCCGAGTTCGGAGTTCCGAGTTCGGAGTTTTTGTTCATAGTTCCGAGTTCATAGTTCCGAGTTCGGAGTTTTTAATGATGAATATAATTTCCTTATTGGAAGAGATTTATTTTTATTCATACCATATATATATACAACAATAATTTCAAATTATTTTTATCAACAGAAAAGATCATAAATATTCATTACGTCATTTATCATGTATTTTTTGTTGCATTATCATGATTCTTGCATTTTCATGAAATCATCCGTTCACACAGAGATGCAAGTTGCAACTCTATAAAATCTTCCGATCACACAGAGTTGCATGTTGCATCTTGATATAATCATCCGTTCACACAGAGTTGCATGTTGCATCTTGATATAATCGTCCGTTCTCACAGAGTTGCATGTTGCAACTCGATATAATCGTTCGATTACACAGTGATGCATGTTGCAACCACGTGTAATCGGATGATTTCATATAAGTGTAAAATGATATTATGCGTATCTATATGTAATTTATTACATTATAAAAGACTATTTTTTGTGATTATTTTGCGCTCGAGTAATGTTATGTTAAATGTATTAAGAATAAGATGATTTATTGGCATTTCGGCTTCCATTTCTGAGGATGCGAGACAATTCGTTTAGAACAGGAAATTGCATATAACATTGCTATCGAAACTCCAAAAGTGTGAATTTTGCAACAAATAAAAGGAATTGTGTAAGCCTTATGTGTTCATTCATGCTTACTTTTGCAGCATATTATAAATACAAATTGATATGGAAAGAAAACAAATACCTCTGCTAAGTTGTTCAACCAACAATAAGGCGAACGAACAAATCACAGCATGGCAAGAAAATCCTCACCACCAACCCGAAAACCCACATCATCCGGGGATACAACCTACGCCGACAAAGCCTGACGAAAACCATGACCCTACCCGATTGGAACCCGGAGTGAACGAACCGGAAAAGAATGATCCGACCCGCATCGTGGAACCTTTTCCTGCACAACCCGAACAACCAAAATGAAACATTAACAAATTTAAAAACTTATTTGTATGACAAAATATTCAAAAAAAGCAGAAGAAAAAATTGGTGCAGTGATGCACGAATTTAAACAAGGCGAACTGAAATCAGGCAAAGACGGCAAAGGTGGAACCGTAAAAAGCCGTCAACAGGCTATAGCCATCGCTATCAGCGAAGCTCGCGAGGCAGGATTGAAAGTCCCAAAGGAAAAAGATACGGATTAATTAGTGCGAAACCATTATTTTTTAATTCTATAAATTAACTGAAGGAATACATATTCTTATTTGTTTCCAATTAGAAGTAAAAACTAACAACTTAGCAAAAACCATATTATTTCATGGAATTCTACAAAGGAAATAGCGAAACAGTCGTAAAAGAATTCAACAGCAACACGCTGCAAGGTCTTGATGATAGCAAAATAAAATCGGCAAGACTAAAACATGGTAGTAATGAGTTGAAGGCTACGAAAAGAATCAGTCTGTTTAAAATTCTATTTCGGCAGTTCACCAGCCCACTCGTATTGATATTGGTTGTGGCATCAGGCGTCTCCTTTTATTTAGGTCAGTATCGCGATGGCATCATACTTATGATTATTGTAGTGGTGAATGCCGCAATTGGTTTTTATGAGGAATGGAAATCGGAAAATATCTTAGCTTCACTAAAAAGCCTACTTGTAAACAAATGCAATGTCATCCGAAATGGGAAGTTAGTTGAGATTTTGGCAGATGAATTGGTGCCGGGCGACATAGTGAAACTCAATGAAGGAGACGGTGTTCCTGCTGACATACGTTTGATAGAAGCCACAGGCTTTTCAGCCAATGAGTTTATACTAACAGGCGAATCGCTCCCTGCCAACAAAGATCCCTTATTCACAACGGATAAAATCTTGCCGTTTTCTGAAATACAAAATTGTATTTATATGGGAACAACCGTTGCACGAGGCGATGCAATCGGAATTGTTTATGCCACGGGACTTCAAACTGAGATTGGGAAAATCAGCACAAGCTCCGACAAGATTAAAGTAGCCAAAGCACCCGTTCAAATCGAAATTGCCGATGTGGCGAAAAAACTTACGTACATTACATTAGTTATTGCAGCAATTCTTTTTGGGGCACGCATGCTGATGCACGACACGGTTGCTTTGGCATTGGTTTTTTCGGTGAGTGTGGCGGCTGCCATGGTTCCCGAAGGTTTGCCTGCGCAGATTTCAATGGCATTGGCACTCGCAGTGGGACGATTGGCGAAACGAAAAGCGATAGTGAAGAAGATTTCCTCAGCGCAAACCTTGGGCTCGGCAACAGTTATTGCTTCCGACAAAACAGGAACTATCACCAAAAACGAAATGACCATCACAGGATGTTATTTTAATGGGGAATCATACAAAGTTGACGGCTTAGGCTACGAACCTGTTGGAAACATTACCGATGAAGCCAATAAAGTGCTGAAAGCAGCTAGCTTGGGCGATTTAAAAATCTTCTTCCTGTCAGGATTTCTTTCATCCAAAGGGAAAATCAGTCCGCCCGACAAAAACCATCCGTCGTGGTATTCTATAGGCGACCCAACGGAGACTTGCTTTTCTACCCTAGCAATGAAAGCAGGCTACAAATTGGAAACCATCGAAAAAGATTATCCATTCCTGCAAGCTTTTGCTTTCGATTCGTTTCGAAAAAGAGCAACCATCATCCGCACTCACAAACATAAAGTCATTTCTTTCGTAAAAGGCTCCATTGAATCCATTTTAGAAGTCTCCACAAAAACGATTACCGATGGCAAAATCACCGACCTGACCAAACCTCAGAAAAAGGAGTTATTGGCAATGGCGGCAAAGTTTTCTGAACAGGCTTTGCGGGTGATTGCAATTGCGTACAAAGATTTGAAACCAAAAAAGGAATTCACGGTGAAAGAAGCCGAAGAGGGTTTGGTTTTTGCAGGTTTCGTCACGATGTTCGATCCGCCTCACAAGGAAGTGAAAGCAGCTATTGCGTCTGTATTCAAAGCGCACATGAAAGTGTTTATGATTACCGGCGATAACGAAGTTACAGCCAGAGCCATATCCAAGAACATCGGATTGATGAATGAAGGCGATGAATATCCTGTGGTTATCAAAGGAGAGGATTTGAGTGGGATGAGCGACAAACAACTCAAGGATGTTTTCCAACATCGGGCATTGATATTCTCAAGAGTGTCGCCCGACGACAAATTTCGTATAGTAAACCTGTTGATGAAGCAGGGCGAAATAGTTGCCGTAACAGGTGATGGCGTCAACGACACACTAAGTTTAAAGCGCGCCGACATAGGCATTGCTATGGGAAAGAATGGATCTAAGGTGGCTCAGGAAGCTGCCAATATGATTTTGCTTAACGACAATTTCTCTACCATTGTCGTTGCGGTGAAAGAGGGGAGAACGATATTCAGAAATCTTGAGAAAACCATCAAAACCAACCTATCATCCAACGTGGCAGAACTCACCTGCGTGTTGTTTGGTTTTGTGGGTGTTTTCTTGGGCGTAGCAGCGCCCATCCTAGCAGTTCAAATCCTTTTAATTGATATAGTGGGCGAAATGGTACCCC
>CAIWVT010000619.1 GCA_903916135.1 uncultured bacterium | reverse complement strand
GGATGCTTTGGCAAATATTGATTTTGAAACACGCACTGAAAAACCTATACACCGTAAGCTCAATATTATTAGAATCGGCACCTCTGGAGCTATGCAAGCAGATATTCCTGTGGACAGTTATGTTGCATCTTCTTATGGTTTGGGAATTGATGGCGTGATGAACTTCTATAAGAAAACCAATGAGGTGATGGACCATGAACTGACCAACGAATTTATTCGACAAACGAATTGGTTGCCTACTTTGGCAAAGCCATACGCGATAAAGTCTTCGGAGTTTCTTATGGAAAAGATTGCCGGAGATATGATGCAAGGCATTACTGCCACGGCTCCGGGCTTCTTTGGTCCGCAAGGGAGAGAACTGCGGGCAGAATTAGCCTTCCCCGAAATGAATGAGCGTTTGACATCCTTTGCTTTTAATAATCATCGTATCACCAATTTTGAGATGGAAACCTCTGCACTGTATGGGTTGGGAAAAGTGCTTGGACATGATACTTTGACCGTATGTTTGATAATTGGCAATCGAATTTCGAGGCAATTTAGTCAAAACTACAAACCATTGATGGAAAAACTGACCTTATTAGTGTTGGAACGCTTCACAAGTTGATGCTTTTTTGTTGAAATATCGTATTTATTGTCGAAATATCGTTCAAAATAGTCTTTTTCTACACAAAATACATTCGAAAACATCGGGGGTTCGAATTCTGCCTACGGGGGTTTGAATTCTGCCTACGGGGGATTGAGTTTCGATTGCGGGGGTTTGAGTTTCGATAGCGGGGGTTTTTAATTCGACATCGGGGGTTTGAGTTTCGACATCGGGGGTTTGCTTTTTGATATCGGGAGTTGGCGTTTCGAAAGTGGAGGTTTGATTTTTTATTGTTAGATATGGGCTGGCGGCGAATTTTCAGAAAGAAATATGAATACAGCCTACTAAATATCCCGCTAGGAAAAAATAAAAAAACTGATTTTGATGCATGAATTCATATTTTTTTTATAATTTTGTTGAATCGAAGGTTTTGGGCGTTTTCTATCATTAAAAAAGTTCGCCGCATTATTTATTAATAAAAGGTATATCTTAAACTATTTGAAAAAAAAGATGTTTTTTTACATAACTAATACGAATTTTAAATTGTTTGTTTTCAACATAATAAATAATTATTGTGATTTTTTTGAAAAAAGTTTCATGGTAGCACCAAGTTATTTCGGAAAAATATCGTTTAGTATAATAGACATGAACAAATGAACCCGGGCAACGATTTGAAAGATCTCGTAAGACTATGTAGAGAAAACAATTCGACTGCACAGGAAAAGTTGTATAAATTATTTTATGGTCCAATGATGACAGTGTGTTCGCGATATGCTAAAAACCCCGATGATGCTGTTGAGATTCTGAATACCGGATTTTTGAAGGTGTTTCAAAATCTTGACAAATTTGATGGCGACGGCACATCGTTGCCAGCATGGGTTCGGAAAATCATGGTGAATACGGCTTTGGATAAAATTCGTTTTGAAAAGAATCGGCACATGGAAACAGTTCCGTTGAATATAAACGATGATGAGTTTTATTATGAAAACGACGCATTGAGTAATCTTAATGAAGAGGATTTGATAAGTATAATTCAGACGCTTCCGCCCACCAACAGAATGGTTTTTAATATGTCTGTGTTTGAAAATTGTAGTCACAAAGAAATTGCGGAAGCACTGAATATCACTGTGAGTACGTCGCAATGGCATTTGTTGACAGCGCGGAGAACTTTAATAAAGAAAATAACAAATTTAACTATAAAGGAGTTAGTAAGAAATGGATAAAAAAAATCATATAGATGACTTGTTTCGGTCGAAACTTGAAGGCTATAACCCCGATTATGTGCCGGAACATTGGCAGATGATGAAATCGGCACTTGAGAACTCAAGCAAAGTTGGTGGAGATGTATCGAGCAAAAGCCTGACGAGTGTTCTGCTACTTATATCAGCTTTCATTATTGTTTTTACCGGTATTTATACCTATACGTTATCGGGTAAATTACGTACTCAATTTGACAAAAATCAAACTATTGCTCAAAGCCAGACCCTCAATCGTCAACAAGCCGCTTCGCTTAATCAAAACAGAACTCCTGTGTTGGCTCTTGCTGATAACTCACAGAAAGTTCAACTAACAAATGATAAACAAGCAAATGCTGCGACAATAACACATCATCCTAAAACATCGAATCCTAATACGATTCCACCCATCCAAAAAGCTGAAAAGAAAAATATTACGGCTAAGAAGAGTCTCGTTCAAAATAATACCATATTAAGCAATAATACTTTGGTGGTTCCGAGTGTGAAAACCGGCGATAACATGCAAATGACGGTTAAATCGAGAGTTGAAAACGATGCAAAACCGGAAAATATCGTGAATGATAATGTTGTGGTTAATGACGCTAACAACGAAATCAATAATCAGCCAACAGCGAATGTCAATGTTGTTTCGGAAAAAGATAAAGGTTTGAGTGAATCGGAACTAAGTCCAACATCTAATGAAGAAAATTCTGATTACACTTCGGTTACAGATGATTATTTAGCTAAAAAACAAAATAAGGACGCCAAGCATTTCAAAAATGCAGCACTTAAAGCTAAATATGCTTCGCAAAATAGCAACGCGAATATGGAAGCAGCACCTGACTATAAGGTTAGTGTTGTGAATTCAGTAGTTTCTAACCCAGCTTTTGCGGGATTTAATCAAAAGCACACGGTTGTTTTATCAACTATCGTCCATAAACCGATGTTTCAACCTGCTTCTGATTTTACTGTTCCGTTTGAATATGGCATTGCTTACGATTTTAATTTCGGCAAGAGAAACAATTATGGTTTAGGTGTAAATTATAAAAGGTATGTTGGTGGTGCAGAAGGCTCTCTTGATGTTGATTTGACGTTTGCGTATCGTTTTTATTTGGCAAAAGATCATTATTTGCGTGTTGGTGTTTCTGCATCTTATTTTACAAGCGGTGTAAACTTCGCTGCTTTGACTTTCCCTGATATGATTGATAAGAATAAAGGCTTTGTTTACAATACGAATGAAGTTGGACCCGGTCACGATGGCATTAGCAAATTTGATATGGGCTTGGGTTTGTGGTATAGTTGGAAATCGTTATATGTAGGAGTTTCTGCGTCGCATTTGACCAGTCCGAATGTTGGATTGATAAGCAATTCGAGACTTCCACGTGAATTCACCTTGTCGTCAGGCTATTCGTTTAAGTTAAACAAATCGGTGGATATGTTGCCTGCTGTTGAACTTAAGTATAACACACATACGATGAATTTCACGCCCAATATGTTGTTCGCCTATAACAGATGGCTGCTATTTGGGTTGGAGTTCCAAAATTTGAAGAATGCCGGTTTGGTGTTGGGTTGTAACATTAAAAACAACTTTATCTTAAATCTTCATGGCGGCGTTCCGATGAGCAAGAATCTGATAGATAATTTTGGTATTGTTGATTATGCAGGCGTTAGTTTGCGCTTTCAATTCGGGAAAACACGTTAATAAAATTTGTTTCTTATGAAACGCATTGTCTTATTTCTGCTTCCGGCGTTGTTGCTTTTAGGATATTCGTGTAAAAAACAAGAGACCCCTCCTACCGGAACGTTTTATGACACTTTGAAGGTGAATGCTCCTTATATGGAGTATTCGTTGAATGAAAATACCATATTGACTTTGGATGCCACAGATGCTAGCGCAACCTATTTGTGGGCACCTAATGGCGACACTACTGCAACTATCACTGTGAGCACTGAAGGGGTTTATTCTGTACAGGTTACCAAGCATCCGAATCCGACCGCAAGCTACCAAGTAGTCGTGTTTAATAATGGTGGCGATTGTTATGCCCCCAACTCTTTTTCTCCGAATGGCGATGGCAAAAATGATTATTGGTTTCCATTTTTCTCTAATATTAGTACTGAAAATTATAGTTTGAAAATCTATGACCAAAACAATACCAAACTTTTTACTACAAGTGATGTGGCAGGCAAATGGGACGGGAAATATAATGGACAGGATATGCCCACAGGGTATTATTATTATACAATTGGATATAAAACGCTCTCAGGAGAATCCAAAAATCGGAATGGAATGTTGCAATTGTTTAGATAGAATCTTCATCTAAAGATTCATTTCACTTTTTTATCTTGCCTGTAAATTCTATTTTAAAAACAGCAAGGCAAACAATTTGCCCTTTATGCTTCCCTTTTGTTCAACTTGTTCTATAAATTTTGATTTGCAAATCTTTTATCAAGAAAGAATCTCTCTTTTTATTCCAGATATAAAACTCCAATTTGAAATATTTATCAGGTATAGCAGGTAAAATGGTTTTATAATTCAAATGCTGCCATTGCGTTGAGCTTTGATTGGGCAAATAATTCAGAGGGAAGGTTTCGTAAAAAACATGAGATGTGTCGTTGCATGTGAGCGAAATCACCATCAAATTATTATGAAAATCGCAAGGCATCAAGTCGCGTTTCTGCAAATGAATCTCAGCAAATAGTTGATTGGAGTTGAGCAGTGAAGTGTCTTCTGTCAACTTTAGATAAAAATTAAATTCATTTAAAGAATCATAGATGTATGCTTTTTGGGTTTCACCTTTCAAGATTAGGATATTGGTGCTGTCGGAGCCATCAATCTTTGGATATACATCACTTTGATAGATGAGTTTTTTATAAAACTTGTCATAAGGCACGAGGTCGTTTTGACCGCCGACACATCCTTTATATTCATCGGAAGTCTTGAGAAAAACGTATTTATAATTCTCGAAATTCATATAATCGGGATGTATGATGCCTTGTGAATATTGATATGCTTGCACAAGGTTTAGGGGAATCAACCCGATGGCTATAATTAACAGCACTGTTCGTTTCCATTGATTGCTTTTTTGAAGAAGAAGCACAAGAAGTAAAGCAAAAACGGCAAAGAAATCTACATAAGGGCGCATGCCAAAGCCATCGAAATAGGACCAACACCACCACGAAGAAATTACATAAAGCAAGAGCATAAGAAATAGGGTGCTTATGAGGGCTTTGAATTTGTTTTCACGAAAGAGGGGTATCAATCCTAAGACACAGAGTAGTGTTAGGGGTGTATAAACGAAAAGACCTTTGCGGAAGCTAAACAGTACATTGAATAGTTCGGGATGCAGCCAATAGAAGCCCTCGTGGGGATAAATTTCGAGGAAAGGACGACGGCATTGCACGAACCATAGGATATTTTGCAGGCTGATAATCATCAAAAATAGCAACATAGGAATCCATAAACGCCTCAATTGTGTTTTTAAAAACAATAATACTTCCGATAGGTTAGAAAAGAAAAAGGGTAAAAAGCAGATGATGATGATATTTACGGGACGTATTAAATAGATAATTCCGAAAAAAATAGCACTTAACGATAGAAATCTAAGCTTATTGGTGGCAATATATCGTTGCATAGCCCACAGAAATCCGCTGATAAAGCAAAACGAATAGACATGCGACATTGCAGGATGAAATATGCTATAGACAAGCAGATTGGTGGCGAAAAGAATTAAAATTATAGTTATTATTGTTGGAAACTTTTTAATTTGCAGATGCCTGAAGAGGGAAATGATAAAATAGCATCCAAGTAACAAATAAAATAGTGCGGCAAAGCTTATTGCCTTTTGAAAGACTTCGGAATAGGTATCATTTGGAAGATGATATACAGAGGCAATGAGTTGTGCAGACAAGAAAAATGGAGTAATCGCAAGAGAAGTTCCGCAATAGCATTTGATGACAGTCCTGTCATTCACAAGAAAAACTTGCCCGAAATCATGTTGAACAGCACCAAAATTATGACTGATGAATATTTCGTCCAGATAGGCATAATAATCTTTGCCATCGCCGTCTATAATTGATTTCCATTCATTGCCATCCTTGCCTATCCAGCGATATCTGACCATCAGAAATGTCAAGACTATTGCCAGTAGGAAAAGAAAGATTGCTGTATGTTTTTTTGTTATCAATATAGAAGGTTTAAGAAATTAATCTCCAAAATTACACAAATATTGAAAACAACGGCGCATATTTATTTCGAAAGTGGATAAGTTTCTTTTATCACGGGGAAAACCTTTGGGAATACTTCACAATGATAAAAAAATATAGGCAAGTTGATATGCCATGTAACACTAATTTTATAAAATTCAGAGCAAGTCCACATGTCTAAAATCGTTTTTTGAAAAAATTCAGAGCAAGTTCACATGTACAAAATCGTTTTTTGAAAAAATTCAGAGCAAGTCAACATGTACAAAATCGTTTTTTGAAAAAATTCAGAGCAAGTCAACATGTACAAAATCGTTTTTTGAAAAATTTCATAGCAAGTCAACATGTACAAAATCGTTTTTTGAAAAAATTCATAGCAAGTCAACATGTACAAAATCGTATTTTG
>CAIWVT010000618.1 GCA_903916135.1 uncultured bacterium | reverse complement strand
CACAGCACAATATCATGTAATTAATATTGTCATAAAATGTTTGTTTTAAAGGCATTTGCACGAACAGGATTGTTTTAATTGACCTGTTCCAGGTCTGAAGAAAGCAGTCACTAAACTTATCAGTTATCAGTGTTGTGGTTTAAGAAGTTTGCATTTTTTATGATATGGCTTCAAATTCTAATTCAAGATGTGATAGTTCCAAAAGAAAATCGAATTGGAGAAGATGGGTTTGGTTTTTCTTTTGCGATGAAAACCCTTGATGGGGGAAGAATTGGTATTGCTTCTCAAGCATTGGGTATTGCTTCCGGTGCTTTTGAACGTGCTTTAAATTATTCAAAAGAAAGAAAAGCATTTGGTACAGAAATATTCAATCATCAGGCTGTTGCTTTTAAACTTGCGGATATGGCAGTAAAAATTGAAAACGGTCGTAACTTGTGTTTGAAATCTGCATGGCTTAAAGACCAGCATCTTCCTTATGGTATAATGAGTGCCATGGCAAAGCAGTATTGTGCAGATATGGCTATGGAAGTAACCACCGAAGCCGTTCAGATTCATGGCGGATATGGTTATGTGAAGGAGTATCATGTGGAACGTTTGATGCGGGAAGCCAAATTGACACAAATATATGAAGGTACTTCAGAGATTCAAAAGATTGTTATTTCTCGTTCTTTATTAAAATAAATCAATTTTAAACTAAATATTAAACGAAACACGTACTAAATTATGAAAATTCTTATTTGTATTAGTAATGTTCCGGACACGACTACAAAAATCAAATTTGTAAACAACAATACAGCGTTTGATAATGCAGGTGTCCAATGGATTATTAACCCCTGGGATGAATTAGCCCTTACGAGAGCCTTAGATATTAAAGATGCTCAACCCGGGGTTGTTGAAAACATCACAGTGGTGAATGTTGGTTTAGCCGACACAGAGCCTACCATCAGAAAAGCGTTGGCAATAGGTGCCGATAGAGCAATTCGTGTCAACGCAGAGCCAAAAGACACATTTTTTGTGGCAAGTCAGATTGCTGAAGTTGTGCGGAAGGATGCTTTTGATATAGTTATTTGCGGTATTGAATCATGCGACTATAATGGTGCTGCACTTGGCGGCATGTTGTCGGAAATGTTGGGATTTCCTTCAGTTTCTGCGGTGTCGAATTTGGAAATAACGAATGGGACTGTTGAACTGAAACGCGAAATTGATGGTGGACAAGAAACCGTGGTTACACAATTGCCGTTTATTGCCGTAATTCAAAAAGGTATTGCTAAAGATCCACGCATTCCTTCCATGCGGGGCATTATGTCGGCTAAAGGAAAGCCGTTACAAGTTCAGGAACCCACTGCCGTGGATAGTTTGACAGAGTTCATAGGATTTGAATTGCCAAAACCTAAAGCAGCTTGCCGTAAAATTGATTCGGAAAACGTGAAGGAACTTGTGGATTTACTTCATAATGAAGCGAAACTAATTTAAAAGGTGTTTAGGAATTAGACTATTAGACTTTTCGAGTTTAGCAAAATGAGAGATCATAGAAAACTTACGGCTTTTGTAATAGCGGATGATTTAGCTTTTACAACCTATAAGTTAACTTCAAGTTTTCCTAAAGACGAAATTTATGGATTAACTTCACAAATGAGAAGAGCAGCAGTGTCTGTTCCGTCAAATATTGTTGAAGGGTGTTCACGTGGGAGTCAATTAGAATATTTACGATTCTTAGAAATAGCTTATGGCTCATTAAAAGAACTTCATTATCAATTTTCATAAGCAGGAAGATTGGGATATATAAAAGAGTTGGCGATACATGAGAATGAATTGAAATATTTGGAAGCAGAAAAAGTATTGGCTGCATTGATTCGTGCCATAAAAAATCAAAAACCTAAAGTGTAACAACCTAAAACCTAACAACCAAAAAAATATTAATTTTAAACCAAATAACCTATTAACCTAAAACCTAATAACCTAAAATATGTCAGTATTAGTTTATACAGAAAATTGGGATGGAAAGTTCAAGAAACTTACGTTTGAATTGATTTCTTATGCCCACGAGATTGCCAAAACACTTGGCACATCAGTTGTTGCATTGTCCATTGGCAATGTGAGCGATGAGAACTTAAAAATATTAGAAACTTACGGTGCGGCTAAAGTGTTGCATGTGCATGATGAAAAATTGAAATGGTTGAGTAATCAGGCTTTCACTTCGGTTGTTGCGCAGGCTGTTGCAAAAGAAAATGCCGAAGTCATTATCTTTGCACATAACAATGCAGGGAAAGCAATTGCCCCTCGTCTTTCGGTTCGCTTGGGTGCAGGATTGGCAACAGGTGCCACCGCCATTCCGGTGAGCATGGAACCTTTTGTGATTACAAAAAAAGTTTATACATCGAAAGCTTTGGGAAATATTGTGATTAAAACACCAAAAAAAATCATCACCTTGTTGCAAAATGCTTTTGGCGTGATTGAATCGCCGGTGGATTGCACTATTGAGGCTTTTCATCCTGAGATAAATGAACAGGAATTGAAGACCAATGTAACCGAAGTGAACAAAGTTACTGGCAAGATACTGTTGACGGATGCCGAAATTGTTGTTTCGGGCGGCAGAGGCATGAAAGGACCTGAGAATTGGGGCGGAATTGAAGAATTGGCTGCTTTGTTGGGTGCAGGAACTGCATGTTCGCGTCCAGTTTCGGATGAAGGATGGCGTCCACATGATGAACATACCGGACAAACCGGTAAGATGATTGCTCCAAATTTGTATTTTGCTTTGGGAATTTCAGGAGCAATACAGCATTTGGGCGGAGTGTCAGGCTCAAAATGTATTGTGGCAGTGAACAAAGATCCAGATGCGCCTATCTTTGAGGCAGCAGACTACGGCATAGTAGGGGATGTGCTGAAAGTGCTTCCTGAACTGATTGCTGAAGTGAAAAAACTGAAAGCACAATAAATTGTTTAGCAAAAAACTAGTGAAGACACTAGTGAAAACTTAGCTCACTTTTGTAATTCTAAATATATTTTTATAAACTTGGACTGTAATTATAGTATGTATTGGAATGATTAGCAACTTTGCACCCGCAAAATTTCTCAATTAAAAATCACCATGAAAACGTAAAAAATTGTCTTCATCTTTTAGGTTGCAAAACCATAAAAAGAGAAAAAGTAAAAACAACAACCTAAGGAAGGCAATTATGGGTTCAAAGGTAATGAAATAAGGCTAAGCTCAACTTTTTTTCATTAATATAAAAAAAATAGTTATAAAAATATAGTTGTTTTCGGGTAAATAAGCGTATATTTGTTGTCTAATTTTTAAGCTTATGAAAAAAACAGTATTCTTAGCTTTTTTGCTCTTTCTGCCCTTTGCTGTATTGGCGCAGAATAAAAGCAAGTTTGATCTTCAGAGCAACAAATCGGGCAACGAACAAATTAGCCTGACGAATTCAATTAGTAGTTTCACCCTCACCAAAGGAGGCTTTTTTACCTTGGGAACCGCAGCGGGTGTGGCGGCGAGCAATCTCGACGATTTTAATCAAATCAGCTTCGGGCATCCTTATGCATTAACATCCTTTCCAATGATTTTTGTGGACAGCAGTTGGAAGAATCCTGCCGACCTTTTCCACAATTACACACAGATGCTTGCGGCGACGCAGGATACTCTTTCTGTATTTTTTACAGATAGTGTGCATTTTCAAGCCAAGTTTATGATGGTGCAGCAAAGTGCCGGAAGTAGTATAAAATGTATTTTAAGTGTTAAAAATATTGATGCGGTTGACCATACGCTTGGGCTTGGTTTCACTTTCGACCCAGCTATAGGTAACAATGGCGATGGCTTTGCGAAATTCGGCAATCATTTTTTACAGCACGACACTCTAATTAACACCTTGGTTCCGTCTTTAATCCAATTGTGGGAAAGAGACAATTCGCCCACAGGAATAGGTGTTGAATTTGGTTTTAACTCGGGTGCTCCCGCTCAAATTGTGATGGCAAACTGGGACGAAATGCAGGCAGACCTCGCATGGGTTCCAGCTAATGTGCAACTGATTTATGATTTATGTATGCAGGCAAAATGGGGCACTCAAATTGTTAGCAGCGGACAGGAAATTCAATTTGATTTCAACATCAATTTATTACAACCCGAATTTAATTCAAATGCTTTTCTGCGTTGGGATATGCCTTCGAAGCTTTCAGTTGAGCAGAATGTTCTGTTTCCACTCGAACAAAGAACTTACGTGGAAGTTTACAATCCAAATGCTTCTGCATTAACCCAAAATAAATTGCATCTCACAGATAGCATTATGTCGAGTACATGGATTTCATCTATATCTTTCAATGTAGATGGCAATGATATGATAATAAAATCGGTTCCCGTTTCAATTTCGGAATATTATCACGACACTATTATTGAGGTGCATCTAAAACTTGAACAAAACAGCATAGTGAAAGATGTGCTTAAACGTAGGGTGTTTATTCCTGCCGCGCCAGTTTCAAACACAGGTTTGGATATCACCATAGATTCGATAAGCACGTTCAGTTATCCAGAAGTTCAGGTCTTTTTTGATGCAAGAAACGAAATTACGGGGCAATTGCTCAACAATCTTAAACCCATAAATGTTTTCCCTGAAGAGGATAATTCACCGGTACAAAATTTCACTTTGATGAAAGACACTGCCGGTGGCGTAAATCAGGCAGATATTGCCATTATATTAGATGTAACGGGAAGTATGGACGGGGAAATTGCAGATGTACGCGATAACATCATTGAGTTTGCTGATAGTCTGGTTCAAAATGGTATTGATGTACGTCTTGGAGCGGTAACATTTAGAGACGAAATTGCCGATATTTATCCCTTTACAAATAATGTTATTAACTTCCAGCAGTTTATTGCCCAGCAAAGCGCAACAGGTGGTGCGGATGAATCCGAAAATTCGCTGGAAGCTTTGTATAGCGGTTGTCAATTGGCATTTCGTCCTGAAGCCAATCGTATTTTTATATGGATTACCGATGCTCCCTATCATATTGCCCCCAACGTTAACACCAATTTATCTGTGAACGATGTGGTTTCTGAATTGATTGCAAATTCGGTGAAAGTATATGCCATTGCGCCTGCTAATCTGCAAACACAATGGTTCGACCAAATAGTGTTGAATACTGGAGGTGATTTTTATGACATCAACGGCAACTTCCGTGATGTGCTTTTGCAGATTTCGCGCATGTCAGGTAGCAACCGTTATGTATTGAAATATAGCACAACGGCACAATTGTATCAAATGCACACTATCAAGGTGGAAGTCCACAGCATGGGACTTGGTGGTTATGATATTGTAAATTTCAATTTTCAGAAAGCACCTACGTTGATCACATGTTATCCCAATCCTGCTAAAGACTATTTACAAATTGAGGTGAACAATCCTGATAAGAAACAATGTTGCTTAATTGTCAGAGACCAATCGGGGAGGGTGTTGAAAAGCACTGTCCTTGGAAACCAATCCTTGATTAGTACTGAATGGCTTATAGGAAATTTGAAGGAGCAGAAACTGAAAAACGGTATTTATTTTTTCCAAGTGATTTATACCGACAATCAAAACAACAGCAGTTCTGAGGTATGTAAAGTAATTTTCACGCATTAAGAATAGGAGATAGTGCCTTATGAAAAAAATTATAGTAATACTTGCTTTGGTTTTGGGTTCCTTGCATATTTATGCTGATGGAATTTTATTACCCAATGATACTTCTTATCAACACACCTTCTTAAAGAACCTTCTAACTGAAATAACTGTTGATATCCATGGGCAAATGGTGGAAACCACCGTTTACCAAGAGTTCCTAAACGAATCATCCGACAGCATTGATGCCGTTTGGAACTTTCCTATGCCTACAGATGCCCGCTCCACACGACTTGAATATTGGGTAAACAACGTAATCTACGACGCTGTTTTAAAAGTACAGCAACAAGTGGTCAACCCGGGCACAGGAGATGGCGGTATTGCTGCTGTAGTGAACCAATACATTGGAAAGTCAGGGATTAAACTTCAGTTGAAAAAGATTCCGCCCCACGGAGTTCAGAAAATACGTTTCCATTATTTTTCATTAATGGATTATAATCAAGGAACATTTACCTATAAGTACCCTCTAAAAACATCTGATTTTATAACGTATTATCTGAGTTATCTGAAAGTAAATATTAATGTGGACAGCAAATCAACCATAACAGATTATGATTTCCCCGATTATAATAGCAATACCCAAGTGCTGCAAAGCGACAATGCGCATCTGCGACTCGAAATGCTAAAAAGCAAAGCATATTTAGCTTCTGATTTTTCATTCAATTACAAAATTCAACAAGACAGTTTGAATGTTGATTTCTATTCAAGCTATTGCAATGATATCAAAAGCCATTTCGGTTTGTTTGTGATGCCGCCTGTATTTGAAAGTTCCAACAGAATTCTATCTAAACGAATCGTCTTTTTGATAGGAAACTCTTCTTCCATGAATGGCTATAAACTACAGCAAAGTGTAAGCGCAGTCAGCGATGCACTTGACAGTTTAAAACCTCTTGATAAGTTCAATATTGTGCTGTATAATGCTGCTGTCACCAACTTTAGCGGTGCTTTTTTGTCGGTGAACAGCTCGAATATTGCCTCTGCAAAAACATTCCTTCAATCCATAGTGGCGCAAGGAGGCAGCGATTTAGACTTGGGGCTTAACTCCGTAATGAGCATGTTTACAGATTCGTCCTACCAGAATTGTATTTTGGGATTTTCTGATGGACATTCCGTCATTAATCCTATTTCGTTAGCAACTGCAAATCATTATAAAATTGCCATTTGTTTTGTAGCTATCGGCAGCACCATAGACCGCGAACGTTTGGAAATGACAGCAGGTGAAAATTATGGTTTTGTTACTTACGTCAATTCCGACGATAATATTAAAGACAAAGTGTTGGAGGTTTTTGGCAAAATTAATAAACCCATAATTAAAAGCGTACATATTGATTTCAGCAAACCGGATGTAGAATTGCTGGTTCCAACGCCTTATCCTACCATCAATGCAGGAGCATCGTTTTATGTAGCAGGCAGATACTCCTTTGCATCTCAAACCCCGCTCACATTATATGGCACAGGTGTATTTGGAAATATAAATCGCAGCTATCCTGCCAATTATTCTTCCGACACCGCTTCCGAGTATTATGTACGTTATCTTTGGGCAAAAACTATGATGGATAATTTGGAAAGGCAGATATTAATTTACGGTGAAGATTCTGTTTTGATTGACAGCCTTATTCATATCAGTTTAAACTATAAAATGAAATGCCGTTATACTGCCTATGTTGTCGTGGAAGTTGCAGGTGGGGGAGGTGGATACACAGGTATTGCGCAGAAGACCAACTTTGCTGAAAACGATGATATTTTAGTGATGCCAAATCCTTTCGGAGATAAAATGATTGTGAGCCTTACCATACCTGAAGCGGATAGAAGCAAAACCAAGCTCTTAAAAATCTATTCATCAACAGGAATATTAATTAAGGTGATAGATATTTCCGCTTTACAGCAAGGAAAAACGATGATAGATGTTGATTTTTCTACGTTGCCTTCCGGAATATATTTTCTAATTTATCAAAAGGATAACATAAGGATTAAAACCGTAAAGGTTATACATCTGTAAGATTATTTGAATCTACTTAGATTATAGCATTACATACTATATTATTGTCCAAACTCAGTTTGGTACAATGCCGATAGAGGATCTGTTATTTTCAATTTCCCTGTCCCATACATGTAATGTCTGGGTTCGTTGGGACTCTTGGTATTTGGAGCTTGGTATTTGGAGCTTGGAATTTTAGTTTAAGAGGAGAAGTCAGGGTTTGAAAATGGAGCATATATTTTCCCGCAGAT